>JAFMES010000166.1 GCA_017856605.1 Chitinophagaceae bacterium | reverse complement strand
GGAGTTTGTTAAGCATTTCTTCTTTTGTGGCAATGCCAATGGTATAATCGCTAAAAGGTATTCGAGTTGGATCCACTGATAGCAATTGATGAATGGGCTTTCGATTCATTTTTCCGAACAAATCCCACCCTGCCATATCTAGGGCACATACCAAAAAGTGATTTTTGGGAAAAAGGTGATGTAAAAAATGCCAAAATCGTTTGGGATCCATAAAGGAAAAAGACTCAATGAATTTGAGTTTTTCCATAAGATCACGTTTCATATCGGCGACTGAAATTTCATAATACGATATGGAAGGTGCTTCTCCATACGCTTTAATTCCTCTCCATTCCAATTCTACTATAAACGTGGACTGATGAGTCTTTGTACCTTTTGAAATGGTGAATGGATAAACAAACGGCAGGGAGTGTTCCCAACATCGAACGTTTAGCATGATCGAGAACTTGACGCTATCATTTCTTTCAACTGTGAATTAAAAGATAGATTGATTAATAATTCTTCCAACGAGATATGCATTCGATATCTCCAATAATGTTTAGCGTCGCCCGGAATATTGATACGTTCAGTCAATGGATCTTTCACACGAATTGACTCATCCATCCCCATTAAGTCCTGCAATTGGAATATGGCCCACATGGCAGGCGATTCAAGGTGCTGTGAAATAATTGACTGTACAATTTTACCACAGGCTTGAGTAGGCGGATCTCCTTGCAGGTGTAATTCATGGTGATAAAACTTAGCAGTTAGTGTTTTGTTTTCGGTCCACCATTCCCGAATTGTGCTCATATCGTGTGTAGAGGGAGTCACTACGCTCAAATATGGGGCATGTGTGGGATCAAAAAAATCACTACCTGATGATTTTGGCATTCGCTGTACTTCCATACTGAGTAACCCCATATTGGACATAACTTCTGGAACTGATCGCGGCACCATACCAAGATCCTCTCCACAGATTAACATTTTTGTACATTTCTTTAAAGCAGGGAGTTTTTCCATCCCTTCTTTTTTCCATAAGTCATCTTGTCGATGATAGAAATAGTCGTTGTATAACCCCATCAAGCGGTGCTGTGTTTCCAAATCAAGGGCTTTGAACGAGGCTGTTTTATGTGCATTAAATCTAAAATGGTATCCCTTTTCTATCGCTTCGTCCTTCCATAAAATTACATTGCTGATCAAATGGAACAATGCCTGCTTAAGTTGACGATGTTCAATTGTATCGGATAAGGCAGAAAAATACTGCTCTACTTTTTGTTGAGTGGAAAACTCAGGCAGAAGATGATATGTACCAAATGGCCGTTGCTCGACAAAATGCAACAATTTCTCTCGAATACGAGCATCCTGTTCATTTAGGAGTGATTCAGTAATAAAAGGTGTACAGAAACGTTCCTCACCATGCCAACAGTGTGCAGTTAGAAACTCATGCTCCATTACAGGTTGGGCAGGATAAAATCTGCCCATGATGCCTTCAACGGCATGATCGGGAATCGACCAGATTCTAAAAAATCCCAGGATATGATCTATTCGGAATGCATCAAAATAACTAGCCATTTGAAGGAAGCGTTGTTTCCACCACGCATAGCCATCGGCTTTCATGCGCGCCCAGTTATAGGTAGGAAATCCCCAATTCTGACCAGAAACAGCAAAATCATCTGGTGGTGCACCTGCTTGTTTAGTTAGATGATAGAGATCGGGTTGGGTCCAGGTATCTGCTCCATAACGATGCACCCCAATTGCAATATCTCCTTTGAGTACAATGCCTTTCTGATTTGCATAATCATGTGCTGCTTTCAGTTGTTCATGAAGGAAATATTGTATAAAAAAATGGATGGAGATTCGATCAATCACAGATTCATCCTCTTCCAGTAAATCATTCATGAGCTTTCGGGAAAAAACGGAATGCGATCCCCATGTATCCCATCGGTGTGTCCCATGGGTATCTCGCAAATGAGAGTACAAAGCATAAGGAACCAACCAGCTGCTATTCTCATTGAAAAACTCTTTATAGGCAGTTCGTTTGAATACTTCAACCTTCATCGCATCGTAGAGGATGTGAAGCACTTCCCATTTGAGTTCCATGACGCCTTCGTAGTCGACTTCAGCCTGAACATTGAGCGCCTCAGCCCTTTCAATATAGTCTGTAATCAGGGAAGCAAATTGTTTTCCGGCAATTTGTGGTATAGAAATGTAGAGAGGATGTAAGGCAAATGCAGAAATGGCAGCATAGGGATAAGAATCCAATCGCGTGTGTGTTGATGTAGTATCGTTTACTGGTAGTAGCTGAATCAGTCGCAATGAAACCGAAGAAGCCCAATCCGATAACTGCATGATGTCTGAAAACTCCCCTACGCCCCAACTATTGTTGCTTCGAAGACTAAAGACCGGAATGGCTAGTCCAGCGCCTTTCCAATTAGGGACTTCATTGATGAATCCATCTCGCACCAAATAGCTGTTGCTCTGATGCAGACTAACAGAAGAAAAGCTGCGATTTTGTCCTTGTTCATAGCGATATGCAGGTGATAGTCCAGTGCGAATACAATACTTGTATTCAAATCCATTTTCAAAGTCATTGAGCGGAAGGTCCACAAACCATTTTACACCATCGAAAATCATGGGCAAAGGGTCTGATTGAAGCCAATTACCCAACATGGGGTGATTTCCGGTAACTACAACATCTGCACGTTCATCCAATAAAGGAGCATCCACTTCCAACCTTACCGTACCCGATGCGATTGGAGTTCGTTTAGTGAAAGAACGCTTTGGCTGAAAAATAGATTTAAAGGGAGTAGTATAAAAATTATTTTGGATGGCCCCCACATCAACCCAGGTATCAACAATGCAACAGCCGTTAGACAGTTCAGAAAAAGGCAATCCTCTATTTCTACCCCAATCTTCGTTGCATTCACCATTATCTTCTTGTAGCAAATAGTGATAGCGGAATAGTTCACTCTCTTTGTAAGAGTCACTTTTTAATTCTATTGAAGCAGACCAATATTGATCATTGTAATAATTCAAGGGTAGCGCCGCAGATGAAACGGAATTTCCCATAACCGGCACATTCCCAACCACTTTTAAACGCTGACCCGGACGGGTACAAAAACGAAGAAAAATTTCAATATTCATTTCCACTAAAGGATTAACAATATACGGTAAAATCTATAATGTGTATCCATAACACGTTAAAAATATTTTATTGACATTGAAGGGATTAGATTTCATAAAAATTGCTACAGGGCGTATATTTGCATTCAAATAAGATAGAAATGACTAAGAGTCAAAAAAATACCTTCTGGCTATTGTTTTTCGCCTCCCTCGCCCTTTCAGTTGGGGTTTATTTCTATGTTCCTTCCTTAGTTTCTCTGATGGTGGTACCTGTAGTAACCACCTTTACTAAGGCATTGGATCTCATCTAATTGCAAATTTTTTTCAACTCATTTTCTCTTTATTCATTGAATGAGGAGATCCGAAGAATTGTATTCAATCAAAATGAAAATCATTGAATATTATTCAAATAATATTCAATTAATCAATACTATTTATTATTTATGTTATTTAAAAGCAGTTATTTTAGATTTTTTTCAAAATAATTAACATCTTAATCCTATTTGAAGCGATGAATAGCGTAAATTTGCGGCGTCATTAGGTGGTAGTTAGTCGCCTAATGAAGTACCTAAATTTTATTCTATGAAACAAGTGTTTAAATCGCTCCTATTTACCCTCCTGATGGGGTCAGTTTTCAATTTTTCTGCCAAGGCTGGAGAAGAGATCAAAACTGTAAAAATCAGCTCTCCCGATAAAAAGAGTTTTTTGAAGGCAGACAAGGAAATGATCGCCAACATCAATAAAGATATCTTGGAGTGGTCTATGGTTAAGATCAGTGTTGTTCAAGATCCTTCAGCGGACAAGGACATGCATCAATCCTTTTCTCTATAAATGGCCATTGGCCCCGGCAAACGCCTGAGGCCAATGAATTTTCCGCTGTCATAAGCCGGATTCTGTACGCGCTATCATTTATCTGTCCAATCAGTTACCCAACTGGATCAAGCTGCCTACCCATTGCAAGCCCCGAAGGGGGAAAACGAGTCATTTTCCAACTGTGTTCCTGCAACCTATGTGGCATTTCAGCACGCAAGGTTTACCCCCCAGTGTCATTACTGCCACTGGCCGGGAGCTCTTACCTCCCGTTTTCACCCTTATCTGCCAGAGGCAGACGGTAATTTTCTGTGGCACTTTCTGTTTCCGTTTTCACGGAACCCGGCTATTCACCGGTGCGATGCTCTGTGCTGTCCGGACTTTCCTCGTAATTAAACGCGATAGCAGTCAGCGGAATGCAAATTTAACCAAAAAGATTAATCCCTTCGTTTTCGCTGCTGATTGCTCTTTATTCTAAATCCTGTTTTAGACAATAGGTCCAGCGGATCTTGTTCGCTGAGTGGAGGAAGGCTTCCATGATCATTTACTTTACTATTGACGATTACTTCTGGTAAATCTTCTGCTAGCTTAATTTCAAAACTGGCATTCTTTTGCTCCACCGTATTCAATGCCAACTTAAAAAATAACTTGGGCTTGGGGCGAAAATCCAGTTCCCGCCATGATGATTCAGAAGTTGGAAATGACGCATCCCTGAGTTTTATTTTGAAAAAGGGTTGATCATTGAGTCGTTCAAGCGGGAAGTCGAATAAATAAACGGAAGAAGATGGCCTTAATTCGAAAGGCACCTCCAAAAAACTTTGATTACCCAACAGCAATTCTACACGCCCAGATAAGGATTTTCCAATTTGATTGACAAAATAA
>JAFMES010000165.1 GCA_017856605.1 Chitinophagaceae bacterium | reverse complement strand
AAAAGATTCTCCGATTCCAGCAGTCAAAAGAGTACGGTGTTGAACGGGTTCTACGTTGTATCGGCGTATCAGCTCTGGAATCACGTCGTCCGTCATCATGCCTTTCATTTCAAACGGCACACCTGGCATACTGACATAGATTCGATTATTTTTTTCAAACCACATTCCAGGAGCGGTACCTCGTTTGTTTAGTATAACCGTGCAGGTATCCGGAACATCTGCTTGCAGTAAATTTCGATCCAGGAGAGGTCGATTCAGTCGTCGTGTGAAGATATCAACCACATTGTCATATGCCGCTTGATTGCGGACCATCTTCCCATTAAAAAATTTGCAAAGCAGTGGTTTGGTAATGTCATCCGATGTCGGTCCAAGGCCACCGGTTATCAATACTACTTCTACCTCTCTGCTTTCTTCTTCCAGTGCATTCCAAATGGCATCCCATTCATCGCCCACTGCAACTCTTCGGTTGATTATGAAACCTGCTTTATTTAGTTCCATCGCCATCCAGGCGCTGTTGGTGTCTACCGTTTGCCCAATCAGTAGCTCGTCGCCAATGGTGATGATTGAAACCTTTATTGCAGACGCGTTATGCATTTTCTTTTTTTTCAAAAAAGGGTTGGAGTGTAGTATGTAAAGCGTCTGGAATAGTAGTTTTTGTAAATGTTACTTTGTCTAAGAAATATAGCACGACTTTACCTCTTACCAGCAGTTGTCCGGATTCATTGTATGCGTCTTGATGGAACTCAATTCGGTGATTTTTGGGTAGTTCATGTATGGATGTTTTTATGGTCAACAAATCATCGTAACGGGCAGGTTTTACGTATTTGCATTCAGCCTGTACGATGGCCATGACCACTCCTTGCTCTTCAATTGATTTATAAGTCATCCCTAAGGCACGAAGGGAATCGGTTCTACCGGCTTCAAAGTATTCCAAAAATCGGGAATGGTAAACGACCTGCATTTGATCGGTTTCGGAATAACGGACACGGATCTTGGTTTCTTTGGTTAGCATATACTTTATTTTCCTGCAATACCATCAACACTTGCTCTTCCGGGTCCAAGTAACAATAAGACAATGTATCCGCTTAGAAAAAGAGAAGCTTTCTCTCCCGTATTAAAAAAATCCATTGCATGCACATCAAATAGTGCAATTGAGGTGCTGATGATCAAGGGTAGGGTAACAAGACGAGTAAATAACCCAATCATCACAAAAAGCGCACAAAAGAATTCGGCAAAAACGCAAAGAGCCAGTGAGAGGGTGGACCCCATGCCCAAGAGATTATAAAAATCTGATTTCATGGATGAGAAACCAACTAATTTTTGATAACCGTGCGCCATCATCAGAGCACCCATGGCAATTCTCAATACCAGCATCGCTGCATTAAACGCCAGGGGTGAATAATGAATTGATAGTAGTTTTTTCATCGGAGATCTAACCTATTTAAATGTTAGTTAAATGTTACCATGCAAAGGTAATGTATTGTAACATTCTTATGCAGAAGGAGTTAAATTTGAGCACAGCTTCCAATCCGATATGTCCAGCTTTAAAAATGGCTTGATAGTTTTTGCTTTCTTTTTGTTGATTACAGTTGTTGATGCTGTGGGTCAAACTCGTCCAAATGGACGAGTTCAAGATATTTCCCTTGTCCAGGTAAAAGAGTTAAGGGGACAGTCGATGAACGATGCTGCAAATCGAATGATTGCATCGCTTCGCGATAAACGAAATGATAATGGAATGGTGAGCCCGTCGCAGGAGGCAAACCTCGAATTTGAATCTTTGGTGAACGGGTTAAGATTGAATGAGTTTTCTGCTATCAATAAATCAATTCGGTATATTCATTCTGCCGAAAACAAACTGCTTACGTGCTGGCTCTCTTTTCATTTGGGAACATACTATTTCGAACAGGGAAATTTCAATGAGGCCCTTTTGTATTTGGAATTGACGGATCCCTTGTATTTTACCAATGCCGAAAATGAATTGATTCAGTTTCAAAAAGGTGTCGCTTATTTTTCGCAACGGAAATTTGATAATGCAAAACCATACTTTAGGAGCATACAGCAATTGCCTACTGGTCAATATAGTACCGAAGCTTCGTATTACCTTGGTTGCATCCAACTTTCAGAAAAGGACTATGCTGGCGCAATAGTTTTATTTGAATCAATTCAAACTAGCAGTCGTTATGCTGCTGTTGCATCTTATCAATTGGGCTTGGCAAACTATCAATTGAATCGCTATGAAAAGGCACTTGGTTTTATTGATTCTTATTTACGATCTGGGGATGATTCTTATAAACAAGATGCAAACGTATTGATTGCATCTCTCTATTTTCATCTTAACCGATACAGTGAAGTCGTGCAAGCATACGATCAGTTAATTCAAGCTGGTCTCACTCCCTCGTCGATTCAAGCTTTCCAATGGGGCGCCTCAAATTATTACGTGCGCAGATCCAGAGAGGCTATTCAGATTCTAGAACCGTTAACTCTGAGCAAGGATAGTATTGGGAGAAACGCATTGTTTATACTTGCCAATGCATATCTGGAATTGAAACAGTTCAATAAGTCATGGTCTGCTTTTCAATTGTGCATCTCCAGTCAAATGCCAGAGCCTCAGCTTGAACTATGTAGGTTCAATTTTGCAAAACTCTCATTTGAATTGGGTTTTTTAGACCGAGCTGTACAATCCATGGAATTCTTTTTAAGAGAATATCCTGGAAGTGCTTCGGCTGACGAGGGAAAGCTGCTTCTACTGGAACATTATGCCAAAACCAATAATTATAAACTTGCCATAAATGAACTAGCCCGTCTTCAATCCGCACTAACAGCTACCCATCGCGACATAGCAGCCCGCATCTATTTTGGTCGTGCTATGGAGCTTCTTCAAGATTTAAACTATGATGCCTCAATTGATATGCTCCAACAGCTTGAAGCATATCCTTCTTCTTCATTTTATGCTCCGTCTTTATTCTGGAGAGCTGAGCTTGCTTACCGAAAAGGGCGTTACGAGCAATCCATTCAACTGATGCTTCAATTCCTCCGTGCATTTTCTAATCCTGAGGGTGCTGCTACTCAATATAACGCATACTATACTTTAGGATATTGCTATTTTGAGAAAGAGGAATATGCTAAAGCGCAGCCGTATTTTGATAAACTTAACGGAAGAAATGTAGATGAAGATCTTCGTCGAGAGGCCATTCTACGTTCAGCGGATTGCTCTTTTATGCTAAAGAATATTTCACGGGCCAAGCAATTGTACGCTAGTATTAAGGATACGCAAGGGTATGGTACCGATTATGCGTTTTTTCAACTTTCCTTAATTGAAGGAATACGATCTGTTCCTGGCAAGATTGCCATGCTTAAAAGTATGGAGTCGCAATTCCCTACTTCCGATTACCGTCCGCTACTCATGATGGAACTGGCGGATACCTACATGGCCGAGGAAGAGTTTGGTTCAGCATTGCTCTATCTATCTCGGCTACCGGGGATGGTGGAGGCTGAAGATGAGATCATCCCCGATATTAAACTCAAAACTGGGATCTGTTTGTTGAATCTCGATCGATTGGATGAGGCCTTATCTTATTTTGGCGATTTAATTCGAAACTATCCTTCATCTGGATATGCTTCAGAGGCATTGGATAATGCACGATCTGTGTATTTAGAGAAGCGAGACATCAATGGGTATCAATCCTTTTTATCTGCTCAGGGGAGGTCCATTTCATCCCTTCAGAAAGATTCGTTGTCCTACCAAATTGTCCGTGATGCTCTATTGGATGGCCCAACTGACAAGGCCGTTCTAGTTATGGAGCAATACGAAAATGACTTCCGTAATGGATTTTTTATTTCGGATGTGCTGAATGCCAAGGCTGAGCTGCTTTTAAAAGATAAAAACTGGAGAGCAGCTGCAGTAGCTTTTGATTCATTGGCTCAAAAAGGGGTTACAAAATTTCAGGAAAGGGCATTGCGACAAGCTGGCAAGCTCTATTTTTTTGAATTAAAAGACTACGGCTCGGCTTTGCGGCAATTTTCAGCCTTAAGTAGAATTGCCGTGAGATCGGATATCCTTTTAGAATCGCTAAGGGGCGAAGTTCGCTGTCATTATTACCTAACTTCCTGGAATGAGGGAGCAGCTTCCGCTCTCAAGTTATTGGAGCAATCTTCTGCAGGTGAAGACGATCTTTCGTATGCAAATTTAATTTTAGGTCATAACGCACTTGTACAGGAGAAATGGGTTGAAGCTCAATCTTTTTTTGAGAATACGGCAAAGAGTCGCATTGCTTCTTTAGCTTCAGAGTCGAACTATTTAGTTGCTTATTCATTATTTCGTCAAGGACAATTAACGCCTGCAGAAGAAAAATGCCTTAGCGCTATTGAGCAATCCGGCTCCAATGATCAATGGAGTATAAAAATGTATGTGTTGTTGTCTAGAATTTTTATGGCACAAGGTGATTATTTCAATGCAAAAGCAACCATTCAAAGTGTTTTAGATCAAGTAATTGAACCTGCTATTCGATCTGAAGCTGATTCTATATTAAAAGAAATTCAACGTGCTGAAATTAAAAAATAACCTATGTGCAATCTCTTTGCTCTTGCTGCTGTTTTCTTCAGCAGAAGCGCAGGTTGATCGAGCTCAACGAGAGCAGATTAGCATTACCTCTTCTTTTAAACCCAGCATCATAAAAACAGATAAAATAGAATTTATGCCATCGCTGCCTAACCTTGACACGGGCAGACGCAACTATAGTTATGCAGTTTCCAGGCTTCAAAGTAATAGAAAGGAAATTCAGCATGATTCAACA
>JAFMES010000164.1 GCA_017856605.1 Chitinophagaceae bacterium | reverse complement strand
CAGGTAAACTTAATCCCTATTTTGTAGTTGGATTTTCTGGATTTTTATACAATCCAAAAAGTAAATATACCTCCACTATGGGTGAAACCTATTGGGTGAAATTGAAACCCCTGCGTACAGAAGGTCAAGGCATGGGATTGCCCGATAGCTCTCCAGAATATAAACTCACCTCTACCGCAATTATGTTTGGAGCGGGTGCACGTTTGGATATTAGCAGAAAACATGCTTTATCTTTTGAATGGATCAATAGAAGAACCAACACAGACTACATTGATGATGCAAGTGGGAAATACATTGACAACTCAGAATTTGACCGTTTTTTTGGTGCAGGAACGCTTCAAGCTGACCAAGCAAAACAAAAAGCAAACTATCCCGCTTATATCAACGGAGTTCACATACCCGGATTTCTTCCGGGTGAGCAACGGGGTTCGGTAACCAAATTCAATGATTACTACTACACCATCCTCATTAAGTTTCATTATTATTTTGATGCAAAAAAATTAATTGGGGATATTTCCCACGGTACCAGAAGTGCCTTGGATTGTTATAAAAAATTCTAGCTGTTTCCTAGCTAGGATATTTTTGCCCAGGGATGCTGACTCTTAGCGTTTCTTAAATAGTATGCAAGTGATTCGTGATCGGGCAGTTTGAGATCCGGATCATTGGACAATAACAGATCTGCATCTTGTTTTGCAAATTCCAGCAATACTTTATCTGCTACAATATCAGCCAATTTGAATTCCAATGCACCACTTTGTCGGGTTCCTTGGATGTCACCTGGACCTCTTAATTCTAAATCCTTTTCTGCAATTTTGAAGCCATCATTGGTCATGCACATAACCGATAATCGCTCTTTGGCCTCTTTTCCAACTCCATTGGCAGATAATAAAATGCAGTAGCTTTTTTCACTCCCTCTTCCAACCCGACCCCTGAGCTGGTGCAACTGACTGAGTCCGAATTTTTCTGCACTCTCAATTACCATTACTGTTGCATTAGGCACATTGACGCCCACTTCAATTACCGTTGTACTCACCATAATCTGAGTATCACGTTCCACAAATCGACGCATGTTGACTTCTTTCTGATCTGCATTCATACGACCATGTACCATGCTGATCCAATAATTAGGCTCAGGAAACCAAGCCTTGACATTTTCATACCCGCGCATCAAGTCTTCGTACTGCAACTTTTCGCTTTCCTCTATGAGGGGAAAAATAAAATAGGCTTGGCGCCCTGCATCAATTTCAGATCGAATGAATTCCATCACCTGCGGCCGTGCATCATCTAACCGGTGAACAGTGGTTATGGGAGTTCTCCCTGGAGGCAACTCATCTATTACACTATAATCTAAATCACCATATGCAGTCATGGCCAGTGTTCTTGGTATGGGAGTTGCAGTCATAACCAACATGTGCGGCGCAATTGCACTCTTTTCCCAAAGTTTAGCACGCTGTGCCACCCCAAACTTATGTTGCTCATCCACAACCGCTAAGCCCAGTTGCTGGAATTTTACTGCGTCTTCAATTAGTGCATGGGTACCAATCAGAATTTTAAGTGCCCCATTTTGAGTTTGCTCTAATATCTTCTTTCGCTCTGGCGACCGGGTAGATCCTGTCAACAACGCCACTTCTATTCCGAGTGGCGATAACAATTCTTTGAAATGATCTGCGTGTTGTTTTGCAAGGATCTCGGTGGGCGCCATGATGCAGGATTGAAATCCATTATCCACAGCAATGAGCATCGACATCAATGCCACAATGGTTTTTCCACTTCCCACATCTCCCTGGAGCAGCCTGTTCATCTGCCTCCCTGTTCCCATATCCATTCGGATCTCTTTCAGCACCCTCTTCTGAGCACCAGTAAGTTCATACGGAAGACATTCGTGATAAAACCGATTGAACGCTTCGCCAACTTTAGAAAAAACAACTCCTTTTGAAAAACGACTCCGTGCAGAGCGAAGCAGGCTTAATCTCAGTTGCGATATAAATAACTCTTCAAACTTAATTCGCTCAACTGCTTTTTCAAATTGTGAAGTATTTTCTGGAAAATGGATGGCCCTGAGGGATTGCCATCTTAAAAAAAGTTGCCTCTTTTTTATGATCGAAGAGGGAATGAACTCAGGCAAATCCTTTTGCTCGATGACTAAAAAAAGTTGCTGAACCAATTTTGCAATAGCCTTTGCATTGAGTCCCCTTGCCTTTAATTTTTCCGTAACTGGATAAATAGGTTCTAGAAATGCCTTGCCAGCAGCATTCGAATCACGAAGGGATTCAATCTCAGGGTGACTAAGTTGAGGTCGACCTAAAAAAAAACTCAAGCGCCCAAAAACCAAATATTCATTTCCCACAGTCAAGGCCTTCTGTACCCAGGTAATCCCTTGAAACCAGGCCATTTCAATTGTTCCGGACTTATCGCGCAAATGAACAATTAAACGCTTAGATCTTCGCTCTCCAACCACTTCCATTGAAACAATTATTCCCCTGACTTGTACATACTCCATAGAAGCATCCAAGGATCCAATCATCTCAATTTTTGTTCGATCCAAATGCCTATAGGGAAAGTGCATCAGCAAATCCTCAAACGTGAAGATTTCTAATTCCTTCTTCAAGAGGTCGGCCCTGAGCGGACCCACTCCTTTCAGGTACTCAATGGGATTTTTCAATATGGTGGAAAGGGATGAGATCTTTTTTTGGATCAAATTTAACCCTTTGAACTTTCACTTACATTTGTCACCAAATTATATCGGCATGAATATTCACTGGACCCTGAAACCATTTCAGGATCTCACCCTGGAAGAACTCTACGAAATACTGCACTTAAGGAACGATGTTTTCGTGGTTGAGCAAAAATGCAACTACCTGGATATAGATGGAAAAGATCTTAAGTCGATGCACCTGCAAGGGAGGGTAAATAACGAATTGGTTGCCTATGTTCGCATATTGCCTCCAGGCCTTTCCTACGATGAACCTTCGATCGGCAGGGTTCTAAATGCAAGATCCGTCAGAAGACAGGGCGTTGGACAAGCCCTCATGCATAAAGCCATTGCAGAAACAATTGCACTTCACGGAAAGCGTACCATTAAAATTGGTGCACAATTATACCTCAAGCGCTTTTATGAAAGTTTTGGATTTGTTCAATGCAGCGAACCCTATCTGGAGGATGAAATCCCTCACATCAAAATGATCCTAACACCGTAAAAATACGGACAGGAAGGTCGGTTTTTACTCAATTGTGACAGTTCCGTTGATTTAACATACTATTCAAGATTGGGGTAGCGTTATAGTTAGCGTCTAACGACTCTAATCCATCCAACCCCATGAAAAACGGTCTCAAACGGCTGATCAAGGCATCGTGTGCCATCATGATTCTGTCTGCGCTTCAACTGAACACGCAGGCCCAGTACTCCCGATTCGAATTAGGTTTTGAACTGGGGTTTTCCAACTTTTTAGGCGACCTCGGTGGAAATTCAGGCAAAGGAAGAACATTCCTTAAAGACAACATGATGTCTCTTGCACATTCCATAAAGGGAATGCATCTGGCATATCGACCTGCTGAATTCATCAACTTCCGACTTTCAATCAATGTGGGACGAATTGGCGGAGCCGACAGCTTAATCAAAGGCAATGGCGGATATGAAGAAGCTAGAAAAGTTCGTAATCAGCATTTCCAATCTCCTATCAAAGAAGCATTATTTCTCACTGAATTTTATCCTACTGCATTATTAGAAATTGATCCTGAAGATGTCTACCATCGCTTGAGACCCTACCTCGTTATCGGAGTTGGAGTGTTCAAGTTCAATCCATTGGGGCAGTATGTAGACGAACAAGGATATAAGCATTGGGTCGACCTAAAACCACTGAGAACAGAGGGACAAGGAATGCCCCAGTATCCAGATCGCAAGGAATACAAGCTTACGCAAATGAATCTTCCATATGGTTTTGGATTGAAATACTATATCAATGAAAAAGTTTCAATGGCATTAGAAATAGTCAACCGAAAAACTTTTACAGACTATGTTGATGATGTAAGTACCGCCTATATCAGCAACGAAGATTTCTATAATTTCTTTGGTGAAACCAGTGGCCGAGCAAAGGTTGCAGTTCAAATGGCCAACAAAACAGCATTTGCAAATGGAGGAGTCTATAGGCCCAATTACGGAGTAGGAAGCAAACGCGGAACCTCCAGCAATAATGACGCCTACTATGCTACTTCCATAAAAGTTAATATTCGCTTAGGCAAAGGGAAAAACAGTGGTGGCTACTACAATAGCCGATCCAACAGAAGCGAAATCGATTGCCCTATTGTTCGTTTTTAATTCCGTACTCTGTGTTAGTACTACCGGGGGAGCAATCCTCCGGTTTTTTTATATCTCTTTGCGAAGAAAATGGGCTGTGTGACTTTCTTTAATCTTAAGCAGGCCCTGCATATCACCCTGATACAATAATTGACCACCACCCTCTCCACCTTCAGGTCCCAAATCAATGATGTAATCAGCAACTTTAATCACATCCATGTTGTGCTCGATCACCAGTACCGTGTTACCACGGTTCACCAACTTATTCAGCACGTTCAGCAAAAGATAAATATCCTGGAAATGGAGTCCCGTGGTAGGCTCATCTAAAATATAGAAGGTACTTCCAGTATCTCGCTTGGATAATTCCGTAGCCAATTTTACTCGCTGTGCTTCACCTCCACTCAAGGTTACGGCAGACTGTCCCAGCGTGATGTATCCCAATCCCACTTCCTGCAAAACTTTTATCTTTCGATAGAGTGACGGAATATGCTGAAAGAATACCACTGCTTCATCCACGGTCATGTCCAATACATCACTGATGGATTTCCCTTTGTAG
>JAFMES010000163.1 GCA_017856605.1 Chitinophagaceae bacterium | reverse complement strand
AAATACTTTTGGCTAACCGGAGAATTTCTGAATCTTGAAAAAAGCAAAGAGACCGATGTTTGGGCCTTACAAAACAATTACGTGAGTGTGGTGCCCGTTCAATACGACCTGACCAATTATGCGCTCAAAAAGAAAATTGAAAAAGACTATACATGGTAATTTTCAATCGTGATGCATACGGATGGGGGATCACCTTGGGCTTGGTTATGCCCATTCTTAGTTTTTTCGGTTATTATTACTGGAAGTTCCGTTTGTTTACCCTCAGTGATTTTTTGCTGATGTTGCAACAAAATAAACAACTGGTCACGGCCCTCAGCATTCCCTGTCTTTTACTCAATGTGGTGATTTTTACCCTCTATATCAATGGGAAAAAAGATAAAACAGCAAAAGGAATTTTTCTTGTCTCCGTCATCTATGCCATTGGTGCGCTGCTCTTCAAATGGTTCTTCTGACCCAATGCAACACCCATGAAGTATTATATCATTTCCGGTGAAGCCTCAGGCGACCTGCATGGTAGTCGCCTGATCGGTGCCATTCGAAACTTGGATCACCAAGCTCAGATACGTGCATGGGGAGGAGATAAAATGAAAGCCGCCGGCGCAACCATCGTCAAGCATTACCGCGATTTAGCATTCATGGGATTTGCAGAAGTAGTGGCCAATCTTCCAACCATATTACGGAACATGCGGTTCTGTAAAAAAGATGTGAGCGATTTTCAACCGGATGTAGTAATTCTAATTGATTACCCTGGTTTTAATTTACCGATGGCCAAGTATGCCAAAGCAAAGGGACTCAAGGTGATTTATTATATCTCACCTCAGCTGTGGGCCTGGAAAGAAGGACGCGTGCATACCATAAAACGTGTGGTTGATCGCATGTTGGTAATCCTGCCTTTTGAAAAAGCATTTTATCGGAAATGGGGAATCGAAGTGGATTATGTGGGCCACCCGTTGATCGAAACCATAGAAGAATTCAAAAAACACAATCAACCTGAGGTCATCCGCTCATCGTGGGGAATTGATCCAAACCAAAATGTAATTGCTATTCTTCCGGGCTCAAGAAAACAAGAGATCAGCGCCATGCTTCCCATCATGATGGATGCAGCTGCGCAATTTCCAAATGAAACATTTTATGTGGCTCAAGCTCCCGGAATTGACGATGCCTTCATCACATCATTTACCAATTCCCTTAAAAATGTTCGCATAATAAAAGGGAAAACATACGATTTACTTTCAATTGCAACTGCAGCATGGGTAACTTCAGGAACAGCAACTTTGGAAACCGCACTGTTCAAAGTACCATTGGTCGTTTGCTATAAGGGCTCTCCCCTTTCCTATGCCATTGCAAAAAGAGTGATAAAAGTAAAGTACATATCCTTGGTGAATCTCATATTGGACCGGCCTGCTGTACCTGAACTCATACAGCACGATCTAACCCCAGCCCGTCTCATAGAAGAGTTACATCGGATACTGCATGATGCTAAGCATCAAGAAACGTTCAAGCGCTCAACCGTTGAATTGGATAACATTTTGATGGAGGATGGCAAGGCATCAGAAAAAGCAGCAGCTATTATTCTTAATGAGTTGAATCGGTAAGCGGTTATTTCAATAAGGCTCGAACGATCATGAATACAATTGCAAAAAGAAACAATAGTAGAGAGATTCGATTGATGCCGTGCATGTACTTCACCCACTGAGAATTAGGTGTTGAAGGGTCCTTTTTTCTCAAATACAAATAAGTAGCAATTTGACGTAGTACTCCCATAAAGCGAGAGGCAAAGATAACCTTTCTGTTTCAATCCTTCAGCCTTACTACACCACGAGTAAACTGCAGCCTCTAATATCACAATTGTCCATCCGCCCGGTTATTTCAAATCCACCATCGCCGGTAAAACGTCCGATATCATCCGTTGCAATAAACGCCTGTGTAGCATGATTAGCGAGGTCGATTAAATTGATTGCCCCAGCTCTTCCGGGATGCATTCGCCAGTCCCATGTATCAAAAGGATCATCGAGTGCCCTAAGAATTACCCGAAGAGTTGCTGGAGGATAAAATATACCTCTTCCCATTGAATACGCTTGTGACTGAAGTTCAGTCATTCCGTACTCTGCATGAACCGAGGTAAGTCCCCATGCCTTAATCAACTCTGCGTGCAACTCATCTCTGGTCACCTCTTTCCGCCGTCCTTTCATACCACCGGTCTCCATGACAATGGTTTGCTGAAGAGACAAGGGATATTGCTCAGCGAAATCAAGCAAGGCATAGGTGACCCCCAGTAACAACGTGGAGGTACCAATTGATTCATTTATTTTCAATTGATTTGCCAGGCCTTGGAAATCGTTCAAGAAAAATCCACTGGCAGGATTGCTACTCAATTGAATAAAATGATCGGCCATGGCCACCAGTGAAGAATTCCCGCGCTCCAGATAAGACGGCAATAGGGCCAATACACAGAAGCGGGATGGATCTCCATAAAATTCAGAAAAATTAGCTGTTGCATTTTCCAAATACTGCTGAATCGAAGGAATGCAGTGTTTGCTTGGACGCTCACCGCTTGTACCGCTGCTCTCAAAGCAAGTAGCAGGTTTAAAATCACCCGTTCTGATGGTGTGCGTTTTGAAAAAGGAGATCGGTAAAAAGGGAATCGACAAGCTAGAATTGATTGACTGTTTTGTTCGACTCAGTGCCTGAACATACGCACGGTAAACCGGATTATGAGCGGATTGATACGCAAACAAGTCCAACGCCTTTTTTTCAAATTCGATTTCCCCTTCCAGGGTTAAATGTTCTTTAAAATGCGAATTATCATATAGGTTTTTCACCGATTTACAGCTATTTTTGATTGTATAACAAAGGTACATGTCTAAGCGCTTGTTCATCGTCTTTTTGGTCCTAATGGTTTCCTGTGGAAAAGAATCCATTCGGTCAAAGCCTCAATTGAGGATAAAAAGCGTGAGCAGTACAGTTGTTCCAGTTGGAAAAGACTTGCAGGTTACCCTCCGCCTTTCCGACAAAGAAGGAGATTTTGTAGATACCCTTTGGATCAAAAAAAGAACTTCTAATTGTGGATTAAGTAATTTCTCCGATTCCGTTCTCTATCGCATTCCAGAAGAAACACCGCGCATCAAAAACTTTGATGCCGATGTGTTGGTTACCTTTTCATACGCCATCGAACTTCAGCCTCGATGCGGTAAAAGCGATACAGCAATTTTCAGTTTTTGGATCCGAGATTATGCTGGAAACAGCAGCGATACGGTAACTACCTCCCCGATCATCATTCAGCGGTTATAAATAAACAACATTATGGCGAAAGCATCAGCGAAGCGACGCGGCTCTTCATTGCTTACAAATGACTCATATGCTTTTTTAAAAAAATACATCAACACCCCTTCTCCTACCGGTTTTGAATCGGGGGGACAAAAACTTTGGATTGATTATATTAAATCGCATGTTGACCAAATTATGACGGATCCATATGGATCTGCAGCAGGCATCATCAATCCCGGTCATCCTTTCAAAGTAGTCTTAGAGGCGCATGCAGACGAGATCAGCTGGTTTGTTAATTATATTTCTGACTCCGGTCTCATTTATCTCAAACGCAACGGCGGGGTGGATCACCAAATTGCACCAGGAAAACGGGTTATCGTGCACGGCAAAAAAGGACCGGTAAAAGCGGTCTTCGGTTGGCCCGCCATTCACACACGGATTGGAGGTGGAGAGCGAAAAGACCCTCAGCCAGCAGTTGAAAATCTATTCCTGGATTGCGGTGCAAAGAATAAACGCGAAGTAGAATCCCTTGGCATTCACATCGGTGCTGTTGCTACCTACGAGGAAGGATATGATGAGTTGGCCTACGATTATTTAATTGGAAGAGCAATGGATAATCGGGTGGGCGGATTCATGATTGCAGAAGTAGCCCGTATGCTCAAAGAAAACAAGAAAAAATTACCCTATTCCCTCTATGTAGTCAATGCAGTTCAAGAAGAGATTGGTCTTAGAGGAGCTGAAATGATGGCAAGGAGAATCAAGCCCGATGTAGCAATCATCACTGATGTAACGCATGATACTACCACTCCTATGGTCAATAAAATAATTGAGGGAGATGTTGCATGCGGAAAAGGTCCCTCTCTTGCCTATGGCCCCGCAGTTCACAATAAATTGTTAGCGCTGGTAGAACAAGTGGCAGAAAAGAAAAAAATTCCTGTTCAAATGAGAACGGTGAGCAGAAGCACTGGTACAGATACAGATTCTTTTGCTTACGCAAACGATGGATGCCCATCTGTGCTTATCTCCATCCCCTTGCGCTACATGCACACTACGGTGGAGATGCTTCACAAGGATGATATTGTGCAAACAATACGTCTCATGTACGAGACCGTTTTGTCGATCACGCCAAAGACGAATCTGAGTTACTTTTAATTTTCAGAAAATCGAACCGTGAATGCGGCTTGATGCTGAGAAAGTTGCGCTTGGTAATGCAAGCGCGAATAAAAGAAATTCACCTTACCCAATTTTAGCTGAAAGCCATAGCTAAACCCCGCGAGGCCGTTGCTTAAATTTCTTAAGCGCAGTTCATTTCTTCGCAAGACATTATAACCAATCATCATCACTGCTCTATCGCCGAGTAAATACTCGGCGCCAAGAACTACATGCGACAGTGCTTTTTGAAAGAATCCATTTCTATAAATTCTACCGTAATTCTCTGCCTCAAATGCCGTATCGGCATATAACAGATCGAACCGGTGAATTCCCTGTGCCGTAAGGTGAAATCGGATGGGAGCTTTTTCCAATTGGTGCGATAATCCCAATGAAAGGTCAAACGGAACATCTTCCGGCATACCAGCATAGGTACTGAGTTGCGTTCCCATATTCCGTACAACAAATCCCAACCTTAATCGGTGAGCGGTATCT
>JAFMES010000162.1 GCA_017856605.1 Chitinophagaceae bacterium | reverse complement strand
CCATGAGTTGCAATTGGTTTTCCAATCGCTCTACAAATACCATGATCTCTTTTCCTAGGCGGGTAGGTGAAGCAGGTTGTCCGTGTGTTCTTGCTAGCATCGGAACATCATTCCATTCTTTAGCAAGCACTTTTAAGCGGATAATTAAATTCAATATGGATGGGTAATAGACAAGTTCAAGAGCATCCTTCCACATGAGTGGAATAGCGGTATTGTTTACATCCTGTGAAGTGAGTCCAAAATGTATGAATTCCTTCAATGGTCCCAGCTGTAGAACATCCAACTCTTTTTTTAAGAAATATTCCAATGCTTTTACATCGTGATTGGTCACTTTTTCGAGATTTTTAATCTCATAGGCAGTGGTCACATTGAATTCCTGATAGATTTTCCTCAGTTGTTTTGCTGATCCTGAATCCAGTTTGAATAATTTCTCTTTTGAAAGGGCTATGAAATATTCGGTTTCAACCCGAAGACGGTACTGCATCAATGCCCATTCTGAAAAGTAAGAGGATAAGCCTTCTGTTTGGGCAAAGTACCTTCCGTCTACTGGCGATATGGCGGTTAAGGTGTTCAGTTCCATTTTCAGTGGCGATTGGTGTAACTTGCGGCAAATTTACATCAATATCATTGGAACGGGAAATCAGGATTGGGGCAGTGAGTTATTTGAATACACGACCCATGCTGTATGGCATGGAGGGGGGATTGCGTAATCATCCTCATCGTGTTCAATTGGATTATCCATCTAATTTGGTTAAAGCGCTTCAGGCTGGGCAAATTGATTTGGGATTGGTTCCAGTCGCAGCTCTTTTAGCATTGGATGATTATTCCCTTGTATCCGATTTTTGCATTGGCACCGAAGGGGAAGTTGCTTCCGTTTGCCTCTTCAGTCAAGTGCCCCTAGCTGAAATTACTTCCATACGATTGGATTATCAATCAAGAACATCGGTGCTTCTCTGTAAAATCATTCTGCGTGATTTGTATAAACAAGAGGTTGAATATTATGCTTCTCAAAACGATGCAGATCTTTTATCTGTTTCAGGGAATCAGGCTGCTTTATTGATTGGAGATCGTGCCTTATTGGCAAGAAAGCAATTTGCTTATGTAACCGATTTAGGATCCGCGTGGAGGCAACTCACCCAGCTTCCTTTTGTTTTTGCTGTTTGGGTTAGTAAGCTGAAGTTGGATCCAAAATTTTTAGATGATTTCAATCGTGCGCTTTCAAAAGGGGTGAAGGATCTCGATGCGGTGATTGACGAACTCTCATTTCAAGAGTATGATCTATCGCGTTACTTCAAGCAAAATATTTCCTATACGTTGGATGATGCAAAGCGAAAGGGAATTGAAGAATTTTTACGTAGAGCAAAAACGCTTTAAGGACTAATACCAGAGTCGCGCTTCCAATTGCTTCAATCGTTTCAAACTGTTTTCGGATAGGGGTGTACGTTGTTCAGTTGATTCAATTTGACGAATTGCTTTCCATCCTTTGAACCAACCCCAAAGATCAAATGATGTTTTGCGCAAGTATTCAAACGACCACATCCATTTGGTGGTCCAGAAATAGATTTTTGGAAGGTATCTCCAGGCAACGACCGATTTATTCTTCCACAGCATGATCATTTTATCTCGGTGCGGTGGACGACCTTCTGGTGATTCTTTGTGCAGCATAATCACTGCATCCGTGTAGAGCAGGGAATACCCTTTTTCTATGATCCTATAGCTTAAGTCATATTCCTCCATTCCGTAAAAAAAATCGGTGGGATACCCATTGAGTTCTTTCATTACCGAGGTGCGTATAGCATGGGCGCCTCCGGCAAAATAATAGGTCTCGAACTCATGCAACTCTTTTCTTTTTTCAAATTGCTTATGGGGGAAAGCATTTACCTGCATGGTTCCGGTGCTGAAATAATTCACCTTGAACGAAGCAACCGCCAGAGATGGGCCTTTCCTTTCAAACAATTGATTGAGCGCAATCAAGGCATTTTTATTTGCCAGTTCACCATCGTCATCGATCATCACTACTATGGGAGCAGTCGCATAAGTGAGCGCCAAGTTTCTGCCTTTAGCCACACCCAGGTTTTCTGCCGAATGGATGTATCGGATGGGTAAGTCCTTTCGTTGATTGATAAACGCCTCTGCTTGTTGATAGCTTTCAGAAGAGTCGTTATTTACAACAATGATTTCTTGCAACAAGCTATCGTTCTGTTCGAGTTGAGAAATATTCGAAAGCAAGGCCAGCAGATCTGCCGGTCGATTATAGGTTATGATGATGAATCCGATTGGTTTCACGGGGCAGTTATTTCCTCTATGAGCAGGCGATACTGTTCCTCAAATTTAGCTATTCCAAATATTTCTTTTGCGTAGTGCGTATTGGTTTTGGATATTTCTAAAAACGAGGCAGGATCTTGAAGCAGGGATTCGATGTAAGACACACTTTCGGTAACAATTGTTTCTTCGTTTTCGACTGAGCTAAACAAAAAACCATTTTTTCCCTGGTGGATATGATAGGGGATGTCACCTACCGGTGTAGATGCAATGGCATTGCCATAGGCCATCGCTTCTGCAATCACCATAGGAAAGCCTTCATGCAATGAGCATAGGATGAGAAGGTGTGACTGAGCATAGAGGTCCCTCAGCACCTGATCGTCTGTAATGGACCCATGAAATTGGAGATGGCTATGGTAGCGGGAGGGAATACTAGATGAGAGGTCGCCTACCATATGAAACTGGACAGGCAGTTGTGCATTGTTGCATTTCTCTGCGATGTGTGCAAAGAGTAGGGGACGTTTATCGCGATCGGGTCGACCGACAAATAGTACATGAAAAGGTGGTTGAATAGATTTTTCAACACGTTCTTCTGAAATAACAACTCCGTTTGGAATATAGCAGATGCGCCTTTTAAGTCCCTCTGGAATATTCAAGGCATCGTATTGTGCTTCGTGTTGGTTAATGGCTTGCCTGCTGATCATTATGGTTTTAACATAAAACGCTGCAAATGGAATCCTGATCCAGGAGAAGGAGCAAAACGCATGGATGAGTTCTACCTGGGGAATGGATGCATGAACCCAAGGGGATAGCTTATATCCAAAATTGCTTTGTCCATTGAACACTGGGGTTTTATATGCATTGACCCAGCCAGCAACTGCGCCTCTGCAAAATATATTTAGAACATAGAGCCATTTATTATCTGTATAAGCTGAAATGTCGATGATTCGGTGTCCGGTAAGCTCAAAAGCAGATCGAAAGCCGACTGAATCAGATTTTCTGGTAAACAGGATTAGGCATTTTTTTTTCGACAACGCTCGCGAAATATTCAGATGGACCCGTTCTGCTCCACCGAGATGGTGAAATGGAAAGATCAACAGCAGATCAAATCGTTCATTTGGTAATAGAAATGAAGCGCAGGCCTTACCCAAAAGAATGAATGGATACATTACCGCATCTTCTAGCGATCGTTTTATGAGATAAAACGAATACTTCATCGCTTTAACCTCTTTTTTATTTCTTTAGCCAAACCTTTAATCAGATCCAGAATTGACATGAGAAGGGTTTTCAACATAAAGGCATTGATCTGTCCTTTAATGAGACCGTGAAACAGAAAAACAACTTTGACTCGAAACAGCTTGAAAAAAACATTGTGTTGCCGCTCACGGGTGAAGGATTGTTTTCTGATGCGATGCATGACCAGAGGCTCCTCTAATTTGTGGAACGTAATGCCTTCTGCTGCCATCCTTAGCCAAAGATCATAGTCTTCAGCCGCAGATTGTTCTGGGTCGTAGAAGAACTCAACAAGAAGATCTCTTCGCATGAATACTGAAGGGTGGACAATGCAGTTGTTGGAAGGAAGTTTTGAACGTATTTTTTTTGCGGTCAGGTACTGGCTATCGTCTTTCCATTTCCCAATTTTATTCCCATGTTCATCTATTAAAATACAGGTGCTGCATATAACGGTGTTGGGAGGAAGTTTTTTTAGGTGTGCAACTTGTAGTTCCAGTCGGTGAGCGACTGAAACATCATCACCATCCATCCGAGCGATATAATGACCTTTTGATGATCGGATGGCCTTATTCAAGGATACAGCTAGTCCCAAATTTTTTTCATTATGAATGATTCGTATACGGGGATCAGCATAACTTTCCATGATGCTAAGGCCATCATCTGTGGAAGCGTCATTTACCAAAATCAGTTCAAAGTCGCTTAAGCTTTGATTGAGCATGCTGTCTATGGCCTCTCTTAGGAAAGGTGCGGTATTGTATACCGGCATAATCACACTTACCTGAGGAGTCGAAGACATGTTAGGTAAGGTTTTCCTTTTTTCTAACTGTAAAGAAAATAGAGAGACCCAGGAGAGCGACCAGCACCCATTGTGAATACTGCGTAATTGCATATCCACTTAAGAATGAATCGGGTTCAAAACGAAACTGGATCTCGTGTTTTCCTGCTTCAAGCGCCAATCCGCGAAGTGCATAATTGGCTCGAATTATTTCCTGCTCTTTTCCATCAACATAGGCTTTCCATCCTCTGTTATAAAAGACCTCACTGAATACCGCAAATTGAGGGCGATTGGAAGAAAAAGTATAGGTGAGGGTATCGTGACCGGGTTGAGTGAGCTGAATTGAAGCGGAACTGTCGTAATCCGGCATTTGCTTGACTAAAGCACGGTAAGATTCATCAACAACAGCACTGGTTGATGCTGAGAAACTATTCAATGCTTTCATTGCTGCTCTTGAATCTTTGACCCAAGTGATATCTCGAACAAGCCAAGCTGCACCCAATGCAGAAGGATTGAATGACGCACTTGGATTTCCAATTGAGTCTGGAGAAATGATGTAACGGGTATCGAGCATATTCAGCACTTCCATATTCAGGGGTTGCTTGGACAGTTGATTTTCAATCAAATCCTGGTATATGCTCAACTTGGCTGCATGATAGCCACCGACTGAACGATGATG
>JAFMES010000161.1 GCA_017856605.1 Chitinophagaceae bacterium | reverse complement strand
TTAATAAAGTGGCATTCCTAAAAAAGATCAAGGCCATCCCGGGAGCATTGGTGGCAGTTATCGCAGGAATCATACTGAATGAAATCTTCAAATCCACTGCAGATGCAAATTTGGCAATCGTAAATGAACACCTTGTTCGTTTACCCATGGCCAAATCAGTAGGAGAATTTTTTGGACAGTTCGATGCACCTGCCCTAGCAGCATTCAGCAAACCAGAAATCTGGGTTGTAGCAGTTACAATTGCAATTGTGGCCAGCATTGAAACATTGCTTTGTTTGGAAGCAGGCGATAAAATGGATCCGTACAAACGTTACAGCAATGCCAATACGGAGTTGAGGGCCCAGGGAATTGGAAATATTTTATCCGGTTTACTTGGCGGACTACCAATGACATCTGTAATTGTAAGAACGACTGCTAATGTAAACGCAGGTGCAAGAACGAAACTGTCTGCAGTTTATCATGGGATATTATTGTTATTGAGCGCCATACTTATTCCGCAAGTATTGAACATGATCCCTATGGCCAGTTTAGCTGCCATTCTCATTATGATCGGCTGGAAACTCGCTAATCCAAAGGTCTTTCAGCACATGTGGAAAAACGGCATACAGCAATTCGTTCCGTTCGTAGTTACTGTTGCTGCTGTCGTAGCCACGGATCTACTGAAAGGTGTAGGCGTGGGTTTGATCGTAAGTATTATTTTTATTTTGAGAGGCAACATGAAACTGGCCTATCGTTTCAGAAAAGAAGAATACGACGAGGGTGAAACCATTCACATTGACCTGGCACAGGAAGTTTCTTTCTTGAATAAAGCAGCCATCAAGCAAACATTAGCAGATCTGCCAAAAAACAGCAAGGTGCTGATTGATGCTGGAAACACGGTATACATCGACTTTGACGTATTGGAACTATTTAGAGATTTTATCCAATCCGGCGCAAAAGAACGTAACATTGAAGTCAACTTAGTAAATTTTAAAACGGAATACAAGATGGCAGATGCCATTCACGTACATTCAGAAAAAAATTAAAAATCAAAAAATGAAAGCATACGAAAAACTCTTAGAAGCGAATAAAAGTTGGGCCAGTGCCACTGTTGGTCAGGATCCAGAATTCTTTAGTCGTTTGGCTAATGTTCAATCACCCGAATACCTCTGGATTGGTTGCAGTGATAGTCGCGTTCCACCTAATGAAATCACCGGTACCAAACCTGGAGAGATTTTCATCCATCGTAACATTGCCAACATGGTGGTGCATACCGACCTGAACATGCTATCGGTACTGCAGTATGCGGTTGAAGTGCTCAAGGTAAAGCACGTGATCGTTTGCGGTCACTATGGTTGCGGAGGTGTAAAAGCAGCAATGACCAGAAAATCGTTGGGCATCATCAACAAATGGTTACGCAATATCAAGGATGTATACCGGTTTCATAAGGATGAGGTAGACAGTATTCCAGATGAAGGTGGACGCGTAAATAAACTGATAGAATTAAATGTCGTAGAACAAGTGATGAACCTTGCCAAAACATCCATCATACAAAAAGCATGGCAAACCAATAATGCGCCTCATTTACATGGATGGGTGTATGGTTTGGACAACGGACTCATCAAGCCCATCTTTGAAATGCCTGCAGGAACGCATTTTGATGACCTATATGAGTTTGATAATTTGTAAAGGAAAAGGGTATTCGGCAGGGATCATCCACTGTGGCCATCGATCTCTGCTCGCAATGCATTGAAAATTTCATCAATAGAACCTTGGCCGTTGATCGTAGTTACTTTCCCGAACTGATTGTAATACGAGGCGACTGCCAAGGTTTCGTTTTTATAAACATTGATTCGCTTCTTTTGAATTTCCGGATCAGCATCATCGGTTCTCCCTGAAGTCTTTGCCCGATTCATCATTCGTGCAATGAGTTCTTCTTCAGGTACATCAAGCGCCAGCATCAAATTGATTTTTTCCTCGTGCGTCAGCAATAACTCATCCAGAGCCTCTGCTTGAGCCTTGGTTCGCGGGAATCCATCAAATAAAAAACCATATACATCCGGATTATTAGCAATCACGTTGTCAACCATGCCAATCACCACAGCATCCGGAACCAACTGTCCCTGATCCATATACGATTTGGCTTTTAATCCCAACTCGGTCTTCCCGGCGATCTCTGATCGCAACAAATCACCTGTAGAAATATGCTTGAATCCATATTGCGCTATCAGCTTCTCAGATTGTGTTCCTTTTCCGCTACCGGGGGGACCAAACAAAATGATATTGAACATTTTGATAAATTAAGGGTTGTTGATATGGGGCAAATATAATTAGATTTGAATATGAAATTAATTGCAGTTGTAATCATCTCCACCAGCCTGCTGAACAGCAGTTGTTCATGGGCACAGACTCCTACACCCAAACAAAAACAAGGCATGGAACAGCAAAAAACTAACCCGGCTTTTTCCCGGACCAAAGACGATAAAGTAGAAATGAACGAAGAGGATTGGAAAAAAGTCCTAACGCCTGAACAATACTATATCGCCCGTCAAAAGGGAACGGAGCGTCCATGGACGAGTAAGTTTGAAAAGTTCGATGAAAAAGGTACTTATTACTGCGCAGCGTGTGGGAATACACTATTTCAGAGCAACACAAAATTTGATAGTGGATGTGGATGGCCCAGCTTCTTTGAGCCGGTCACCAAAAAGAGCTTGATCTATTTGCAGGATAATACACATGGGATGCAACGCACCGAAGTGCAGTGCGGAAGATGTAAGGCGCATCTAGGACACGTTTTCGATGACGGTCCGCCCCCCACCGGCCTCCGCTACTGCATCAATGGCGTCATTCTCGGATTCGAGAAAAAATAATTATTTCTGAAGATCCATCTCAACGAGGATGGTCACTTCAACGTCTTTGCCTACAACGAGCGAACCGGTTTCGAGGGCTCTGTCCCACTTCAAACCAAAGGCTAAACGATCTACAGTTGTCTTAGCTTTGAAACCCGCTTTTGCACCACCATTCTGGGTCTTGATCTGACCGCCATAGGTCACATCAAAAGTTACAGGCTTGGTAATGTCACGAATGGTCAGGTTTCCACTCAATGCATATTTGTTTCCACCCAATGGCTTCATGGATGTACTGACAAACTTCATTTGAGGGAATTTTTCTGAATTGAAAAAATCATCGCTTTTCAAGTGACCATCCCTTCTTTCGCTATCGGTATTGATCGAATTAACATCTACAGAGAAATTGACCACGGCATCCGATAGATCTGCTTTAGAAGCAACCAGGCTACCATCAAACATTTTAAATGAACCTTCCACTTCTGAAACCACCATATGGGTTACAGCAAACTTTACATTGGAATGGCCCTTGTCCACTTTCCATGTGGATTGAGCAAAAGAAACGGAGATTGCCAGGGTCATCATCACGACCAGGCTCAAGAACTGTTTTTTCATGTTGAATAATTTGATGTTTAAACACTAAATTAGGACGTTTTACGATTCCGCCCAAATTTCTGCATTTGTTTAGACAGTTTTTATGAGGAAAAGTTCTCTAACAAAAGAAATTTTTAGCCCTTCGGCAGATTCCGTATTTTGACTCCTTCATCAATCAGCATCCCATGTTCAACAGACTCATTCTCTCCTTAGTGATGGTGACCCTGACTTCGGTCGCCGTAGCACAAAAAGTATCACTGGATCAATTCAAATCGTGGAAACCCCGCAATATCGGTCCCGCTGGCATGAGCGGTCGCATTACCGCCATCGACGCGGTAGTCAGCAACCCCAACCAGATCTGGCTGGGTGCAGCTTCTGGGGGTGTATGGAAAACAAACAATGCCGGGGGAAGCTGGGAATCGGTATTCGACGATCAGCCCACGCTCAACATTGGATCCGTTGCCATTCAGCAATCCAATCCCTCTGTCGTATGGGTTGGAACGGGCGAAGGAAACCCACGCAACTCGATCAATATCGGAGAAGGCATTTATAAAACTCTGGATGGCGGAAAGACCTGGAAGCGGATGGGACTTGAAAAAACCCGCAACATCCACCGCATCATCATCGACCCGACTCAACCCAATACCGTATATGCAGGCGCAATTGGCAATCCATATGCCGAGCATCCTGAACGCGGTGTATTTAAAAGCACAGACGGCGGCGAAACCTGGAATAAAATTCTCTACACCAACGATACATCTGGCGTGGCCGATATGATCATGGATCCATCCAATCCCAATAAAATTTTTGCTGCCATGTGGCAGCATCGCCGTACCCCCTGGAGCCTGAACTCGGGTGGAAACGGCAGTGGATTGTATGTAACGGTAGACGGAGGAAAGAATTGGAAAAAACTCGGAGCGAAAGAGGGACTCCCTGATGGACCGCTGGGTCGAATTGGACTAGCCATCTCACGCAGCAATCCCAATCGCGTTTATGCTTTGGTGGAAGCCACGAAAAACGGTTTATACAAAAGCGATGATGGTGGAAACAGCTGGACGCTGGTCAACGACAATCCTGAATTCGTAACCACTCGCCCCTTTTACTTCCAAGAAATTGCATGCGATCCAGAAAATGAAAATCGACTTTGGCTGATCTATCAAATGATTGGCAAAAGCGAAGACGGAGGAAAGAATTTTGAAGTAGTGATTCCATACAACGGTATACATCCCGACCACCACGCTTTCTGGATTCATCCTACCAATCCCAATTACATCATCGATGGAAACGATGGCGGTATCGGTATTACACGCGATAAAGGAAAGACCTGGATTTTTGATGAGAAGTTGCCAGTCGGACAATTCTACCACATCAATGTCGACAACGAAATGCCATACAATGTGATGGGTGGGATGCAAGACAACGGCAGTTGGCGCGGTCCGGCTTACACCTGGATGAGCGCAGGCATTAAAAATTATTATTGGGAAAACCTGTGGGGCGGCGATGGATTTGATGTGATGCCTGACAAAGACGATGCCAACTGGGTATTCGCCATGAGTCAGGGTGGCTCTGTTGGTCGCTACAACGTTAAAACAGGTGAACGCTGGTACATTAAACCTACTCCA
>JAFMES010000160.1 GCA_017856605.1 Chitinophagaceae bacterium | reverse complement strand
AATGACGGATATGATTCTTCAAGGAACCGTAGAGATAAAAAAAGCGGTAAATGGATTACGCGATATGAGAAACCTAAGGGAAATGACCGAGGCATTAGTGAAAATCAATAGTATTGAAAACCAAGCTGATGATGTTTTTGATATGAGCATTGAAATGTTATTCAATAATGAAAATGATTTCAAAGAAGTCATTAAAAAGAGAGAAATCTATCAGGTGCTGGAAATCGCGACAGATAAATGCGAAGATGCAGCTAATGTGATCGAATCCATTATCATCAAATACGCGTAAACGTAAAGTCCCTCTTCCATGACACTACTGATTGCGATCATTATCTTGGCGCTGATTTTCGACTACATCAATGGATTCCATGATGCAGCCAATTCAATTGCTACCGTTGTATCTACAAAAGTTCTAACTCCATTTCAGGCTGTTGTATGGGCAGCATTTTTCAATTTTGTGGCCTATTGGATTTTTCAAGACCATGCTGTAGCCAATACCATCAGCAAAACAGTAAATAAGGAGTTCATAACCCTTCCGGTTATTCTATCGGGACTCATAGCAGCAATTTTCTGGAACTTATTGACTTGGTGGTATGGTATACCCTCATCCTCCTCGCATACGCTAATCGGTGGATTTGCAGGAGCAGCCATTGCGCATGCCTTCATTGATTCAGGCAAAATGGTAGCATGGGATAAAATCGTGGAAAGTCAAACTATCATAAAAACCGTCTTGTTCATCTTCTTTGCGCCCATGATCGGAATGATCATTTCAATATTCATCACCATTGTGACGATCGCACGAAACATCTGGTTGCGCTGCGCAATCATCTGTGCTGCAACTTTTATCACAGTACTCATATTTGATAAATTTGAGGAGGATAAGATGAAAGAGGGTATGAAAAAGTTCATTAAGCTGGATAAATACGAAGCGGATTATGCAAAGGCTTCAGAATTACTTAGTCACAATCCAGCTGACTCTGCATTGATTGTTAAAGAAAAAGAGGCGTTAAAAAAGTTGGATGATGCACAAACTATTTTCAAAACTCTTTTACCTAGAGTTATCCTTTACGATGAAATTGGAACGGATTCCATTGTTAATTATGCCTATCACAATGATCTTTTGAAGGATATAGAGGTAAGTCGACTCAAAGACGCTACGCGCAATGCGAACAATTACCTTATACTGGAATCGCTGGCAGCCGAGGATCCAAACTTTAAAGATCGATTCGATGCTGCAAAAACAGAAACAGAGAAGTATAAAGTCCCATTAAAATCCTATCTCAAAGGTGATCTTTCGATTGATAGTACGTTAGAAGCAATCAATGCGATTTACCCGATAGAACCTAGGAGTCGTGATAAGGTTAAAGCCAAAATAGAGTCTTTTGATATCCGAAAAGACTTCAAAAAGGATATTGAAAAATCAGAAAACTATGCAATTGTTTGGGGAATCATCCTAACCGCTGTTTTCTTCATGCTGGTATACATCTATGTAGAAAAAATTAAAACACCCAATGCCCATTCGATAGCAAGCATGTTTAAAAAACTTCAGCTCTTCAGCTCCGCAGCATTCAGCATAGGGCACGGAGGCAACGATGCGCAGAAAGTAATGGGAATCATTGGCGCAGCATTGATCGCGAATGGTCAGATTCAAGATTTTGGACAATTGCCTGGGTGGGTTCCTCTATCCTGTTACCTAGCAATTGGACTGGGAACCATGAGTGGTGGCTGGAAAATCGTAAAAACCATGGGGACCAAAATCACCAAAGTAACTCCTCTTGAAGGTGTTGCCGCTGAAACTGCTGGAGCTTTCACCTTGTTCTTCACGGGACAAATGGGAATTCCGGTTTCTACAACGCATACCATCACCGGCTCAATCATAGGAGTTGGGGCTACCAAGCGCCTGAGTGCTGTCCGCTGGGGAGTCACCTCCTCTCTTCTAGTAGCCTGGTTACTTACAATTCCCGTAAGTGCAGTGTTAGCTGGAGTGGTTTATTGGATCACGACTTTGATCAAGTAAATCAGTCAATCTTCAATTCGTAATTGAACGCAACTCCTAAAATATGGTATTGTCGTTTGTACGATTTGGCATAATCGGGACGATTGATATAGAAAACATCCAAGCTGGCTTGTTTGGCAAATGAATACCGTAGGCCCGCCTGAAATCTGTAGTTATCAATTTGCACACCATTTGCAATTTGATAGATGGGCTCTGCGCTGGCAATCACGCCTATTCTTTCGGATAAATTTTTTCTAGCCCTCAACCGAATCCGTACGAAATTATCGCGATCATCCTCTTTTGCCGGGTCGTCAAAGTCTTGAACCTGATTCTGATAGATTACACGAAGATCCGACTTGACTTCCCCCAGCTTCCTCTTTACAACAAAACCTCCTGTAAAACGATTATACGTTCCCTTGGTAAGCTTTGACAATCGATATGCCCCCAACAAATAAAAACTTTTTGATAGCCCCTTCTCTATGCTCAAAGAGAGGTAAGAGCCATAGTAAGTCTTCAAATCATTGAAAAATCGCGATTGATACGACAACTCCGCACTCCATTTCTTTGGCAGGTTGAACTCCAATCCTGCACCATACCATCCTTGACCATCCACAGGATCAGAACGCGTGGCCTGAGCTTGAGCACCTAGTGTGAATAGGTTCAATAACGCAACAAATACACCGTATTTAACGCAGCTCATGGAAAACTTTTAATACGACTGAATCCTTTAAATAATCGATATCTCCAATTTCCACATGACTAACAACTAAGCCTGTTCTGTTTTGTAAATCCTCGATCAATTCTTTTCGTTTATCAGGATGAATCAATTCCGGCTTTTCATAAACAACTGTAATTACAGCAACCTGCGAAGCAAAAACCCCTCGTTCAAGCGCAAAGGTTAATCCTAAAATAAATGCAGCCAATACTACGTGCTCAAAGAAAGTGCCTGTGCTTACGGCCATGATCAATCCAAGTGCGATAGACAAAAACAAGTAGGTCATATCCCGCGCTGAAATCCCTTCGGTCCTGTACCGCAGCATGGAAAAGATAGCAAATAAACCAAAAGCGGCACCTGTGCTCAATTCTACCCGATTCAGTAAATAACTGATCAAAAAAACCACCACATTAAAGGAAAAGAAAGTCAAGATCAGGTCAGAGCGCTTGTGCCGCTTTAAATAAATGAACCACGACAATACACTTACGGAGATAAGATCTAAGGTGAGCTTCACAACGAAAACCGGATTGATCTCTTCCCACGACCAGTTACCAATTAACTGAAGAAAAGGAGCCATTGTACTAATGATTTAGAGTTTTTCTAATCAGATCTTTGAAATTATTGCTTTTAAGCGAAGGAACAAGCATGGCCATCCCTACACAGTATTTGCTGAATCCAGAAGGACGAATCCGGAGTTCCCTCATTAAAAGATTAAATGGAGAGCGCTGGTGCGCCATTCCCTTGCTTTCCATGACTACAACATATTCTTTACGGAGAGATTCTCCCCTTCTGGAAAATTGCAGATGCATATCCAATGTTAATTTTTCAGAGTAGTCTTTCGAGAATAACGTAATTCGATCATACTCTACCCGAAGTTGATGAACCAAGGTAGGAGAAGAATTATTCGATTCGCTGGTTCGTGTCTTCAACGTCTGTCCCTTGTTATTCTTTTTCTTCACCTCCCAAAAAGATGTGCCATCTTCATATGTTCGAATGCGCTGTTTTTCCCTATTGAGTTTTCCTCGATGATGGTCATGGTAAAACTGCAGTTCTGGTGTATCGAAATACTCCGTTGCGTAATGCTGTATCAACTTCCCATTGATGCTCATCACCAGGTAATCGTGTTGCAAGTGAGAAAGAACTTCTTCCGCGAGCCGAATACTCATGGGGTACTTTATGTCTTTTCTACCCGTATAGACCAATTGAGCTGGAAGATCTTCCAATCGACACGTTGAAAACTCTGAAAGCAACAATTCCCAACTCATGGGGCAAACGATTGAGCAAGTGTCTTACGGGCAGACAAGTGCGATTTAATACTTGCAAATGAAGCAACAAAAGCACTGGAACTGGTCAGGTAGGTATATTGAGGCATTTCACCATTGGGACCAATCGCATAGGGCGATATAAGTGCCTGATACTGATCAATTCGCGCATTCCATTGCGTCAGATCTAAAGCAGATGCTTGGAACTGACGGATATACCCTTTATACAGCTCAAAAAATACGGGGTCATCGGCCAAATACCGAATCAAGGGCCAACTTGCAGCCACTTCATTCATGGTAAGCGATAAAGCGTTTCTCCCTGGTCCTGGAATCATCCCTCCGCCTCCCGTTGTTGAACCTGTAATACCAGGGCTACCAGAGAATGCCTCGTTATGATCCCACGGTATCCACGTGAGCTTTGAAACACTATGGTTATAGAGGTAGTAATTATGCGCCATGACTCCATAGCTATCCCAATTCACCATAACATTATTAACCGCCAGGTATTTTAAAAAGTGATTTACATTAAAAAGAGTCGACAACTCTGCACGCCAAGCAGTTGGATTGGAGATGCGACTTGGAGCATTCAGAACAGCTAAAAAATTCTTTACATCTGTGAAGTCGGGAGTAAGTGTATTATTTTTCTTTTCAAATAACGTCTCCGTGAACGTGACTAGATTTGATTCGGGTTTATAAATATTTCCTGCTTCCTCTCCAAACTGTGCTTTTATCATGTTGTCATCCGGTATTTCAACACCGGTATAGATACCACAGTACTTGAGTCCTGCTCCAAAATCAATGAATACACGATAGAACGCTGTTTGAGCAGCCGGTATTCCAGCAGCGCGAAAAACATCAGAGGCCAGTTTTTCACGAATAAGAGACTGATCTTTAAATCCAGGCGAAAAAGACATTTCCTCAAACCCATAAAAATGCTGATTTGTAATTCCAGGAAACTGATCTTCAAACCGATCAAAATTCAATCGAAAAGGGAGCTTGTAATTTCCTTGACCCCAAGCTGAACGTAGGGTAGAATTACCCTTAAGCCTAAACCCTACATTTTTCCAAGTCTTACCATTG
>JAFMES010000159.1 GCA_017856605.1 Chitinophagaceae bacterium | reverse complement strand
ACCGACAACGCTGCATCAACGTACGTGTAATTTTCCGGCTGATGATGATGAATCGGCTGAATCACTTTTGATTCACCCAAACGCACCACCACAGCATTCTTTTCGGGAATGATGTAGACGTATTGTCCAAATAATCCATTCTGCGCAATTGCTTTAACGCCACTCTGATTCACGATCCAATACTGATACCCATAAAAATCAACTGGAGCATCATTCTCATCGCGGTCTTTCAAGAAATTGGCAGGAGCAGTAGCTTCATTGATGTATTGCTCTGAAACAATTTGTTTTCCATTCCAGCTTCCCTTATTCAGCACCAGTTGTCCAAACCGGGCATAATCACGCGCCGTAGTGTTGTAGCAACAAAAAGCTTTCTCTCTTTTCTGCTCTCCATCCAGCAACCACAATGCGTCGTATTCTGCACCCAATGGACCCGTGAACCGTTCTGCCACTAGCGTAGAGAGATTTTTTCCAAAAACCTTCTCTACTATCAATCCCAACACCTGCGTATCTCCACTCCGATACTGCCAGTACACTCCTGGCTCTTCTTTGCGCTCCATCTTATTTACCATGAACTCCAAATCATCACCATAATAACCATATGCATTCAAACTGAAGTATCCTTTATCTGCCTCGTTGTAGGTGGTACCCGAACTCATGGTCAACAAATGTTTGATCGTTACTTTCTCCAGTCCGTTGGTCTTGAAATGATCGAGGTAGTTACCAGCAGGATCGTCGAGCGACTTGATTTTTCCTTCGTCCAATGCTATTCCAATCAATAAAGACACAATACTTTTTGCTGCTGAAAATGATCCACTGATTTTTGCGGTATCATAACCATCCCAATACCGTTCATAGAGAATCTTACCATTCTGGATCACCAAGAAAGCATGGGTATCGTTTGAATCTATTATTTGCATCAACGACGCCGGAATCTCTTTGGTATTGTAACCAGAGTCGATAGCCCAAGGTTGAGGCTGATCACTCTTAGCTACTTCGCGAGTTGGATGCGTTCTGTAATCGTGAATAGTATGAACGCCCCAAGTGATATAATTCTTCAAGTGTGCAAGATGATCGGTGTACGCCAGTCCTACTACTACAACAATCAAAGCAATTAAAACGATTCCAATTTTTTTAAGCATACGAATTGAATTTATTTATTGATGATTGGATATTGAATACCCAGCTGCTCTAAATAGGTGCCATACTTAGAAGGATCATAATAGTATTTCTTCAATTGTTCCCGATACTGATCCATGATCCCTTTGTTTAAATAGATGGCAGGAGGATCTTTTTCGGTAATGAATGGTTTGTACTGCACATCTTTCGTTTGCACCTCCTTATAATATTTTTTTGCTTCCACAATAACGGTAGGATCATTGAAGCAATCCAATAAAGTGAGCGCTGTTGCTTTCGCACCTGCAAGTGAACCTTTATGCGCGATGGGAGTGGCCATGGCAATGGCATCTGCCCAATGGTGACCTTTTAATCCAGGTATGTTTGCTGGAAAACGCAATACAACAGTGGGTACATTCCAGGATATATCTGCAATATCATCTGAACCCCCACCCCAGGAAAATGCGACAGATCCTTTAATGGTATCGGGTTTCACCCGCAGCCCATCAATGGGTTTTCCATTATTGTCTTTCTTTGGCGCTTCCACCAATTGCTGAACTGCTCTAGCCATGGCTTGATCTTTATCATCCCATACCGGCATTCCGACTTTCTTAATATTAGCATACATTGTTTCTGCAAGCGGCTTGTTGAAATGCCCAGGCCATGCAGTTCCAAGAATCTGATAACTCACTTTCGTGTTGGTCATCATGGCAGCACCATTGGCAATTTGTATACCGGCTTCATAGTTTGCCTTGATATCTTCATACGTACGTTCACGGAAATAATACCATACACTGGCTTTAGAGGGAACCACATTGGGTTGATCGCCACCATCTACTACTACATAATGAGATCGATTCGTGGGTTTTAAATGTTCACGTTTGTAGTTCCATCCCACATTCATCAACTCGACAGCATCCAATGCACTTTTTCCTCTCCAGGGAGCACCAGCCGCATGTGCAGCATCGCCTTCGAAATCGAAACGAACACTCACCAGTCCATTACCCCCATTATCTCCATAATCGCAGGTGAAATCACCGCTGACGTGAGTGAAGATGCATGCATCCACATCTTTAAAATATCCATCACGAATGTACCAGGCTTTTGTTCCCACCAACTCCTCTGCAACTCCAGGCCAAATGCGTATGGTTCCACTCATGTTGTTCTTCTGCATCATCTCTTTCATGGCAATTGCAGCATAAATAATTACGGCCTGGCCTGAATTATGTCCCTCGCCGTGACCAGGAGCACCATCTACAATGGGAGATCGATAAGCTACGCCAGGTTGTTGAGATGCTTTTGGAATGCAATCCACATCCGATCCCAATGCGATCACTGGAGAACCGCTCCCCCACGATGCCATCCATGCAGTTGGTACGCCAGAGATACCTTTTTCTATTTTGAATCCATGTTTTTGTAAAACAGAAATGATGAAGGCAGAGGTCTCGGTTTCCTGAAATCCCAATTCGGAATAACTGAAAATCTGATCAACCATTACTTGAATGTCCTTGGCATGCTTATCGACTTCCACCGCCAATGTTTTTTTCATTTGCTCCAATTGGTCTCCTGAGAATTTTTTTTGTGCAAATCCATTGGTCATGAGCAACACGAACGAAAGAAAAAGAAGAAGTATTCTCATACAAATTGCTTTGTTGCCTAAGTTACGCAATCCCCTCATTTCTCACAGGAAAACAAGCCAACTTTAAGGTTAACTTTGTGCCATGGAGCTCATCAAGATAGAAGACTTGATTCGTATTGAGAGAGAAAGGACCACGCTTAATATTCCCAAACTAATTATTACGAACGGCGAGCGATTAGGAATCATGGGAGAAAACGGGTCGGGAAAAAGTTCTCTGTTGAAAAGCATAGCGGGACTCTTGCAACCTGCTCAAGGTACAATCTACTTTAAGGGGAAAAGGGTCGAGGGACCGGATGAAGTGCTTTTGCCAGGGCATAAAAAAATCGCTTACCTGTCCCAACATTTTGAACTGCTGAACAACTATAAAATCTGGGAACTCCTGGAAATGTCAAATAAAATGGAGGTTGAACTCGCCCAGCAAGTGTTCAATATTTGTCGCATTGACCACTTATTGGACCGAAAAAGTAACGAAGTTTCCGGTGGCGAGCGTCAACGCATTGCACTTGCCAGAACACTCACTTCAGAACCAGAATTATTACTTTTAGATGAGCCCTACAGCAACCTCGATTTAATCAGCAAAAACAACCTTTCCAAAGTCATTCAAGATATCAGTAGACAACTCAGCATTACCATCGTATTGGTCACGCACGACCCAAACGATATCCTTGCATGGGCAGAGCGACTGCTGATTATGAAAAATGGAGCGATAGAGCAAGACAATTCACCGGCTCAAATCATGCGTCATCCAAGCAGTGAATATGTTGCGGGCATAATGGGATCAAGTAATACTGAACAATAAAATATATTAGCAGTAATGAAACTGATTATCCATGACTCTTCTGCTGCACTGGGATCTTCCGCAGGCAAAGAAGCTGTAAGCGTATTGAAGAATGCGCTCGAAGCACAAGGACATGCTACGATCATCGTTGCAACCGGAACCAGTCAGTTTGGCGTATTGGATACCCTTGTTGCAAGTCCCGACATCGACTGGAGCAAGGTCACCTTATTTCACCTAGACGAATACATTGGCTTACCCATTCAACATCCTGCAAGTTTTAGAAAATACATCAATGAGCGGTTCATTCAACGCGTATCTACTCTAAAATCAATTTATCTGATCAATGGTGAATCTGATCCCATAATCGAATGCAAGCGATTGGGAGATGCAATTATCCCATTACAGGTTGATCTCGCTCTTGTGGGAATTGGAGAAAATGGTCACCTGGCATTCAATGATCCACCTGCTGATTTTACCACCAATGAACCCTACATCACTGTACTACTGGATGAGGCATGCAGAAATCAGCAATTCAAAGAAGGATGGTTTTCAACATTCGATGAAGTGCCAAAGAAAGCAATCAGTATGTCAATTTCACAGATCATGCGATCAAAACACATTATCTGTTCTGTACCGGATCTGAGAAAAGCAGAGGCCGTATACAACTGCCTTGAACTCGAAATTCATCCTCGCTATCCGGCAAGTATTTTACGTCAGCATCCTTCTTGCTCTCTGCATTTGGATAAAGAATCATCGCATTTGCTAAAAAAATAGCCGCATGAAAAAATTTTTTCTACTGCTCATTGGTATACTAATTGGTTTGCTGATTGTATTGTATCGCAGTGATATCCCATTGGATGAATTAAAAACAAAGTATGCTCCTCCCCCTTCTCAATTCACACACGTCTGGGACGTAGATGTACACTATCGTGATGAAGGGAATCAAAACGATTCACTTCCGATTGTCCTGGTACACGGTACATCGTCTAGTTTACATACCTGGGACAGCATCGTTCCACTACTTGCAAAAAATCGCCGAGTCATCCGCATGGATCTTCCAGCATTTGGACTCACCGGTGCTCATCCTGATAATGATTATTCCATCGCTTTTTATAATGAGTTCATTGATTCACTCATGATGCGTCTAGGAGTGAATCGCTATATCATTGCAGGAAATTCATTGGGTGGAAGTATCGCATGGAATCAATCGCTTTATACTCCAGAAAAAGTAAAAGGTATCATATTAATTAATTCAGGCGGTTATCCCAAGATCAACGAAAAAGGAAATATAGGATTCAAATTGGCGGCAACTCCGGTTGTAGGTGATGTTCTTTCCAAATTCACTCCAAAAATATTGGTTAGAAAAAGTATTGAGGATGTTTACTCAGATGACTCCCGGATAACCGATGCATTGATTGATCGTTACTTTGAGCTGCTGTTGCGGGAAGGAAATCGAAAAGCAACGATTGAAATTTTTAAACAAAGAAGATTTGGTCAAAGTGAGAAAATAAAAAACGTCCATACGCCT
>JAFMES010000158.1 GCA_017856605.1 Chitinophagaceae bacterium | reverse complement strand
GTACTCGATTTCATCTTGAATGAATTGAAAGCCAGGTAGTCCCACTGCATCAAACGACTGATGGTCGGTACCTCCGGTATTGCTGATCGTAACCGTGTTGGCACCTAGATCGTGAAAGGGAACCAGCCATTGAGTGAAGATGGATCTGCAGGCTTCATTGCCTTGAAGATAGATTCCCCTCACCTTTCCTGTTCCATTGTCAATATTATAATAGGCCGAAAATTGGTCATGAGCTGGGAGGCGAGCGGCACCATTGCGACCACCAAATGTTTTTGCAACATACCCTCGAGATCCCAATAATCCTTGTTCTTCTGCACTCCACAATCCGATGCGAATTGTTCTCCTCGGTTGTATTCCCAGTGCTTTAAAAATCCGCATAACTTCCAACATCACAGCAGATCCTGATGCATTATCCGTTGCACCTGTGCCCGCCTGCCAGGAATCCAGATGTGCCCCTATCATTACCACTTCATCCTTTAATGCTGGATCGGTACCGGGAATTTCTCCAATCACATTGTATCCCTGCAAGTCATTGGTGTAAAAACGGGTTTTCACTTCTGTTTCTACTTTTACGGGTTGTCCCGATTTCAATATTCTTCTTAGGGTATTGAAATCCTCCACAGCCATTGCCATATCCAAAAAGTTTTCTGGATCTGTTCCTTTATAGGAGCCTCCGCCTTGCGCAAATACCGTACCATCGTGGTTTCGAAGTGAGCTGGTAAGTAATGCAACAGCACCTTCCGCTTTGGCCATTTCTTTGAGTTGATTCAATAGCCGCTGTGGCGCCATATTTCGCTGCATTTGCTCGCGCATTCTTCTCATCTGAGCGGTATCACGGGGTTGTTGATTTCCACCCATGGTAGCTGCGGCCATCTTAGCCAACTCATCATCTGTATAGCGCACAGCATCGGGCTTGAAACTTTGCATATAGGCATAATCCATATCGGGAAGAATGATTTTTCCCTTGAGTTTACCCTTGTAAGATGACAATGAGGTTGAATCGGTTAATCCGATCAGTATGACTTCTGCGGACTGCAAACCGGCAGTACCCATGGTCCATGTTTTGGGATATGGCAACATGGCTTTGTAATACGGCGCCGTCATCGCGAAATATAGTTTTTCTAACTCCCATCCTTTTCCAAATTCTCCCCACGGATCGAGTTTAGCGTTGCGTATGCCCCATGAATTGAGCTGTTGGATGGCATATTTGGCAGCACGTTCATAGCCAGGGGAATTTGCCAATCGATGTCCATTCAAGTCGGTCAAGTGCAAAGCAATATCCATGACCTGAGAACGATTCATTCCCTCTTCCCGAATTCGGGACATGGCATTCAAGTCAATTTTCTCTTGCGCGAATGCACTGCATAACCAGAAAAGGAAGAACAAGGAGGAGATGATTTTTTTCATAACAGTTTATTTGGGAACATTCAATTTACGAAATCGTTGGTTTTTTGGTAATCCAATATATAAGCACGCCTGCCAATCCCAATGAACAACCAGCCGCCATGAGTCCTGCTCCCAAATCATAGTGGGTTTTAAACCAGGCAAACATCTCGGGACTGATGAATCCACCCAAGTTACCAACCGAATTGATGAAAGCAATTCCCGCTGCTGCAGCAGTTCCGGATAAGATCATGGAGGGAAGCGACCAAAACGTAGAAATAGCGCACATCATGGCGGTAGTAGACAGTGAAATCGTGATCATCACGAATAAAGGACTGGTATTATGGAGTCCACTGGCAATGAATACCAACATTCCAACTAAACATACCAGCGTCAAGTGCCATCTTCGCTCTCCAGTCCGATCTGAATGACGGGCAAAAAGAATCATTCCGATTGCCGCACAGGTCCAGGGGATGGCAGCAAACAATCCAATTTCTATTGGATTATCCGAGACAGCATTTTCAATGATCTGAGGCAGCCAAAAGGAAATTCCATACAAGGCGATGACAATGCAGAAATAGATCAGTGCAAAAAACCAGACTTTGTATGAACGAAATGCATCGATGAACCGGTGGTTTGAATTACCCTCAGAACGCTTTTCCTCTTCCTCTTTTGCAAGTCGACTTAAAATAACTTCCTTCTCTTCTGCGCTCAACCAGTGAGCCTGCTGTGGTCCGTTGGACAAGAGCCAGGGTATGCATATCCCCAAGATCAAACTGGGTATTGCTTCAATGATGAATAGCCATTGCCACGCTTTGATGGTGGGGTGTCCGTGTGTAAATTCCAGTATCCAACCCGATAAGGGTGATCCCAATATACCAGCAAAATTGACGGCCGTCATGAAGATTGCGAACATGTGTGCTTTCTTTTCTTTGGGAAACCAATAGGTAAGGTACAGGATGATGGCCGGGAAGAATCCCGCTTCTGCAACACCCAAGAGAAAGCGGAGAATGTAAAAATGGATGGCATTATCAGCAAAAGCACAGAGTCCCGATAAAATAGCCCAACTGATCATGATGCGGGTGATCCAGAGTCGCGCTCCTATTTTGTGCATCAAAATATTTCCAGGTACTTCAAAAATAAAATAGCCAATGAAGAAGATTCCCGAACCCATGGCAAAAACCGCATCTGAAAACCAAAGCTCATCTTTCATTACCAGTTTTGCAAAACCGATGTTTACCCGATCGAGGTATGCAAAAATATAGGCCAAGAAAACTACCGGCATGATGCGCCAGGCAACCTTATTGAAAAGCATGCGTTCTGAAACGGTAGTATTCATTCCAACAAGATAATCCAATACGGCGATTTTTATTGAATCGTATTAAACATGTGAACAAGTATGAAATACCGCCCTAAACTGGTTTCAATCAGTGGAACTTTCCGCTAAAAATGAAACCCATACTTTTCGTGATTGCTCCGAAGGATTTTCGGGATGAGGAATTATTTGTGACAAAAGAGGAATTGGAGAGGTTAGGATTCAGCACCTGCATTAGCAGCTTGGATGCAACCGAATGCAGCGGTTCAAAAGGTGGCACAATCAAGGCAACAATAAAGTTAGCGGATGTTAAGAGTAACAATTATGATGCCCTGGTGTTTGTAGGTGGCTCGGGAAGCAGGATTTACTTTGATTTAGAATCTGCACATCGACTGATAAAAGAGTTTATTCAATCGGGTAAAATAGTAGCGGCAATTTGTATTGCACCCATGATTCTTGCAAAAGCGGGAATTCTAGAAGGGAAGCGAGTCTCGGTATTCAACTCAGAACTTGAAACGATTGAATCGCTTGGAGCCCATTACACCGGTATGGATGTGACCATTGATGGCAATATCATCACCGCGTACGGTCCACAAAGCGCATTACGATTTGGAAGAAAAATTGCAGAGCACCTGCACGTGTTGGCAGTTGCTGACCACACAAGTGGAATATAAGTAATTAAAATTTACCATCAATGAGATAAAAACGGGGGGGGGCGAAGAATTTTAGGGATCTTTAGAATGAGTAACCAGAACTAATGACCATGAAAACCAACCTGCATTATCAATCTAAGCTGCTATCCACTTCTCAAATCGATCAACTTAAAATTCTACTCCCCGAATTGGGATTTTACTCTTTTAAACATTCCAGTGAACTGAAAAAGCAAATTGATGAAAATGAGCCCGAATTAAATATTGTAATCGTTGACAATGAATACCTATCAACTTCAGAATTGTTCCTCTTCCCGTTTTCTTTTCCGGGCTTGATCAGATACATCGTAGCAATTGAAATAGGTGAGGAAATGCTAATAAAAAAACTATTGTTAACTGGCGCAAACGGTGTCCTCCATCGAGAAGAACCGATTGAGTGCTATGCACAATGTGTAAAAGAAGTGATTACGAATGGAGGGTGTGTATACCCCAAAGTAATCTTTGCATTGAATAAAGTTTGGAGCAATATCAATCACCCATTAAGTAAACTCAGTGTAAGAGAAAAAATTATAATGGATCACATCCTCAAAGGGAAGAGCGATAAAATGGTGGCAGATCAACTTCAAATTAGTTATCATACCGCAAAGACGCACAGAAAAAACATCTATAAAAAACTCAACATCAATAGTCAGGGACAGCTTTTCGCCCTTCTGACTTAATAGATCACCATTTTCAAGTAAATGGATCAATAAGGTTTTCTGTAATTAAACCAAGTGGTATCTTGTTTGGCTAATTTAGGATTGGGAGGTCCCCCGTATGGAGTAATTTGACCTTCCAGTTGCGGAATTGACTTTAAGTATTCGATTAGTTCATATCGCTCTTCTTTTGTGAATAAGCGTCCGATAACACCAGGACCCTTGGTATTTTCAAACGAGTGCCCGGCATTACTATTCCCTTGCATTTTTGTATCAACTAAGAATCCGTTGGGGGATTCTGGATTTTTTATTCCCAAATTAACGGGATCAAAATCGCTATTCATGTAAAACTCAGTGGAGCGTTCATGGGCTGGAGATAATAACTGATATATGGTTGGTACGGATCCATTATGAAGAAATGGCCCGATAGACCAAGAGCCATCTCGGGGTGCGGCTTTGTAAGAATAAACGGGTGGCGACTGTTTTTTTAATTCCTCATTGGATAAAAAACCACTCGCATCCAGTATTTCTTCAGCAGTAAATTTTTGTTTAGTTAACGCCCATTGCATCATTGCTCCTTCAATGACTTTGAAATATTCTTGAGGGGTTACTGAATCTTTCTGATTAAAGAGCGATTTCAGGTGTTTGGTCTTTACAATTCGATTGGTATCTAATGCAAAGGATTTCAGATTACTGGGATCAGTTCCTACAATATGCTGAGGCACTAATGCATTTTCAATCATGCGCATTCCTTTTTCTCGGGCATCAGACCAGCGGTGAGGATATGTACTGTGGCACTTAGAGCAATTCTGCGTGAATAACACTGCGCCTCGTTCCGCTTTGGCACGATCGATCTTTCCAAAAATCTTTTCAGGCCACTGAGGTGGAGCTAGTCGGCGAATCATTTTCTCAATTTTTACCGTCCACCCAACATCAACAGTTGAAATTGGATACTCTTCTGGTTTTGCGTTAGGACTAAGATCGAAGCGTGCAAATACTCCAAGTGCTTCGCTGAAATTGCGCTGA
>JAFMES010000157.1 GCA_017856605.1 Chitinophagaceae bacterium | reverse complement strand
AATTCTCCAATGGTGATCTGTTTTTTTCGAGCAATCATCTTGCCGTTTTCCTGGGACTGTACATATACGTATTTTCCTTTTTCGTCGGCCTGTACAGTTTCTACAGGAATAACAATGGCATTCTTGGATTCGTGATCCAAGATCTTAACTACAGCAACCTGATTGGGCTTTACGGCAGTCTTACCAGGAACCTTGCTCTCTGCAGTAAAACTTCTAGAAGTAACGTTGATGGTTTCACTGATCAAATTGATTGAAGAGTTGAATGATTCATTGAGATCGGGTATGCTGATTACCACCGGCATTCCTTTCTTTATTCTGCTCACGTAGTTTTCAGGAACATCCACAACTGCTTTAAGTGCAGTGGGATTTACAATGGTTATTCCCGCCAGGGGTGAACCCATGAATACCTCACCAACACGAATGCTTACATCTTCTATCACCCCCGAAACTTGAGCATACACATTAGTAGTACTGAGCTGTTCTTTCACCAATTCCAACTGCTTTTCCAATGATTCCACATTGTTCTTAGCCGATAAGTATTGCACTTCGGTTCCAATTCCTTCCTTCCAAAGGTTTTCCTGACGGGTGAAAATGTTACGTGCAAATGAAAGTTGGCTTTCTACTTGCTTGATATTTTGCTGAATGATGCCATCTTCCAGCTTCATCAGAAGTTGTCCCTTTTTAACAGCATCACCTTCTTTCACGTAGATCGATTTCACCTGTCCACCCATGCCTCTTGGAGTGACATAGGAAAGGTTTTCCGTCATGATTTTGCCTTGCAACTCTATGTAGTGAGCAAAGTCACTATTGACGAGTTCGGTAATTTCAACCAATTTGGTTTTTTCAGTAGAAGCGGCGCCTCCTAACTTTTTAATTTCAGTTTCTAAGTCAAGAATCTTTTTTGAAAGTGCATCCCGTTGCTCTGTCAGTTTCTCTAGTTCTGCTTTCTTTCCAGCCAGATTTGGATTTTCTTCTTTTTTATCCGCACAAGCAGTAAGTAGAGCCAGTGTGCCGATCAGAATGAATTGTTTCATATGTATCATGTATTCTTTTTTTATAGTTTACCCAACGCTTTTGTATATGCAATCTTTGCATTGATTGCATCGTAAAGTGCTTGGAAGAAATTTGCTTCAGCATTTTCAAGATCCGTTTCGGTTTGAAGCAGTTCGAAACTGGAACCAAGTCCCTGTTCGTACTTTTTCATCGTAGAATTGTACACGCGTTGAGCAAGTTCAAGGTTTTGGTCTTGCATATCGAGTGTGGAAAGTGCATTTTTGAAAATGATGGACGATGCATTGATTTGTAAATCAATTGCGCGTTTCAGGTTCTCTTCAGTGTTTTTTGTTTTTTGGAGACTCATTTTCGCCTGTCGTATGCGCTCTCCTTTTTGACCCGCATCAAATATGGGAATACTCATGTTGACGCCCCATACGGAAGCTTTGAACCATTTGTTTTCAAAATTGAAAAGGTTGAATTCTTGTCCCAATGCATTTCGAGAATAATTCCAATAAGTAGCAATGGTTGGCATATATGAAAGCTTCTGACGCTTCAAATCCAATCCCTGCAGCTCTTTGACTACTCCAAGCAATTGGATTTCATTGCGATCGGTGTATTGGAAATTTGTTAATTCGAGCAGATCTTTTTTTACTTGATCTTCTGAAAGTGAATCAGTTAAAATCAACGAATCCTTTTGTTCAATGGCCATTGCAAATTTTAGGGAAGCATATCCAATCTCAATCAGTTTTTCAATTTGGTTGGTAGTTGATTTCAGGTTATTGAGTGATACCTGTGTTTTATCGATATCGAGCCGTTCAGCAAATCCATTTTTAAATAATTTTTCTTGATCGCTTTTCAGTTTCTGCAGACGTACAATGCTTTCATCCAGGTATTGTTTTCTTTTTTCTGCAATCTTTACGCTGTAGTAGGAGCGATAGATGTTGCTCTTGACCGAATCTTCCATTACCCGAAGATTTGCTTCGGTAAAGTCGACTGCCTTTTTTCTTGCAGCAATGGCAATGAACAAATCAGGTTGAAATAATAATTGCTGGAACGTAAATCCTGCTGAGGATTGCCAGGGCACCCCAAACTGAGCTGGGAAGAATTCCGGGGGACCACCAGGTTTTACGATGGGAGCACCGGCTCCGTTTCGCACTCCGTTGTCTACCAACACCTGATACACCGAAGGAGAGATGAAGTCCGGCAGAAGCGTTACGGGAATAGAGAAGAAGTGCTGAGTGGATATGCTCCCACTGATTTGCGGAAACGCTTGAGCAATGTATTCCCGGTTCTTGGAAATCTGCATTTCCCGATCGATCTGTAAATTTTTAATTTCAGTTACATTCTGAAGTGCCAGGTCCGCAGCTTGTTTAGCCGACAAGCTATACACTTTTTGCGCCAACACTTCGTTGCTGCTGATGAGCAACAGCAAGAGTATCCCTAAGCTCCATTTGTTCATGCTATGCGATTTATTGGTCATGTTGTTTTTTTCTTTGCTTATACGATTCGATCAATGAAAATCCTTTTTCAGTGGACAGTCCATAAAGAAAGTTCTCGGTCATGGCATTGCTCACGTCCGTTAAATTGAACTGGGCCGGAGGAAAAGCTTCCATGTTGAACGGCATCAGCAACATATCGAGTCGTAAGCGCGACAGGATTTCTGAATTGATATCTTTTCTATAAAGTCCTTCCTCAATACCTCTTCGAATATTATTCCGAATGATCTCGTGCAGGAAGGTGTTTTTGTGATGCAAGAATTTTTGGAAGGATCCAAAATGGAATTTGTGCAGATCGAAGAGCACCATTGGATTAAGATTGCTGAAATGGCGATTGGACATTTCCATGCTGAGCAGTACTTCTTCTACTGCATTGCTGGCCTCGACACAACACGAATGAATCTCCGTTTGCATGCAGCTGATCTCGCTGTCGACCAACGTGTCCACCAGCTGATCCTTATCGATAAAATGCTGATAAAGTGTTTTTTTCGACATGCCCAGGTGGTTGGCGATGTCGTCCATGGTTACAGAACGAATACCCAGTCTGAAAAACAGCTCTTTTGATGCACCAATGATCCTTTCCTTCGTTTCCATATTGCTTTTGGCGCCGCAAAACTATGGAAACTATTTATGTAAAAAAAGTTTCTGTATAAGATTTTTACAAAAATTGCTAAACGGTCTTTTTTGAGGTTAAACGACGATTTTTGATGCTTTTTTGCCCATTTTTCACCGATTTTTAGTCATTTTTTCCATTTTTTAACCATTATATTTGTACAAACCTGATCCATGAATTCCTTTAAACCGTCCCGTATTTTATCCTATTTTTTTCAGGGACTGGTCATTTTGGCACCCATTGTGATCACTGGCTGGGCGGTCGTTTCCCTTTTCAATTTTATTGACGGAATTCTACCCAATCTGTTGCGGGTTTTATTTCCAGACCTGGTTAGGGTCAATGAGCAGGGGAATCCTGAAAAAATACCCGGATTGGGTTTTTTAGTTGTAGTTGTATTGGTCTTACTCGTCGGCTATATTTCTTCCCTGTTTTTTGTCTCACGGTTTGTTTCTTTTTTTGATCAGCTATTGGAAAAAACGCCAGGCATCAAGATCATCTATTCTACTGTAAAAGATTTCCTGGAAGCATTTGCCGGCAATAAACGAAAATTTGATAAACCAGTTTTGGTTTCAGTTGATGCACCTGATGTGTGGCGGATAGGATTTATTACGCAGACCGATCTAAGTGAGTTTGGGATGAGGGACTATGTATCGGTCTATGTACCGCATTCGTATGCGTTTTCTGGAATTACCTATTTAGTGCGACAAGATCGCATCAAGGCAATTCAGGATGTGGGATCAGCTGATGCTATGAAATTCATTGTTTCCGGAGGGGTAACTGATGTTGCGGATGTTAAGGGCGAGGAGAGTAAATGAATAGAAGGAGTAAGTCATTTTTTTTCACCATTATTTTTTTAGCAGGATTTGCTACACCCTCGTTGGGATGGGGGTTCTATGCCCATCGTCTCATAAATTATCACGCAGTATTTCTGCTCCCGTCTCCACTATTTGGATTCTTTAAAATTCATATACGGTACCTCGCAGATCACGCTACCGATGCGGATAGTCGCCGTTATGCCATTCGAGAGGAAGCGCCTCGTCATTACATCGATCTTGATCGGTATCGGTTACCCGATTCGCTTCAATGGCCAATTACCTGGCCAATGGCTGTTTTAGTTTTTGGAGAGGACTCACTGCAACAGCACGGAATTGTGCCCTGGTGGATCTTCATCATGAAATTTCGTTTGCAAAAAGCATTTGAAAAAAACGATCGTGATCAAATTTTGAAAATAGCAGCAGACATTGGACATTATATTGGTGATGCACACGTGCCTTTGCATGCCACTAGCAATCACAATGGGCAATTCACTGATCAGTCGGGTATTCATGCGTTTTGGGAAAGCCGACTTCCTGAATTATTTGCTGAACAGGAATACGACCTGATCTTATCGCCTGCTGTTTACCTTCGCGAGCCTTCAAGTTGGATCTGGGAGCGTGTTTTGGAGAGTGCAGCTTCTGCAGATACGGTCTTGCGCATTGAAAAGGAGTTGTCGTACGCATTGAACCAGGATATAAAAATGGCGTATGAACAGCGAAATGGCATTGTGATCAGGAATTATTCCAAGCGATATGCTTCTGCTTATCACGATCGATTAGAGGGGATGGTCGAGCGACGCCTGCGTTATTCCATCCATGCGGTAGCCTCATTCTGGTTAACCGCGTGGGTGGATGCCGGTCAGCCTGAGCTCCCACAAAAGGGTCCTTAAAATAAGTATCTTGCGCACGAAATGATACATAATTTCAATGCCGGTCCCAGCATATTACCCAGGGAAGTATTCGAAGAAGCCAGTCGCTCTATACTGGATTTCAATGGAACGGGACTTTCCATTTTGGAATATGGACATCGCACACCATTGTTTGAATCGGTAATGGCGGAATCAGTAGAGCTGGTCAAAGAATTAATGAAGCTCGATGCAAATAAAGGAGTGCTGTTTTTGCATGGAGGAGCTTCTACTCAGTTTTTTCAAGTC
>JAFMES010000018.1 GCA_017856605.1 Chitinophagaceae bacterium | reverse complement strand
ACCCTGACTGTTGGTCAATGTACCCCTGCCCGTTCCTTTAACAATTATACTTACCGCAGGCAGTCCCCTCAGGCTATCCGCCGTCATGACCACTCCATAAAGTTGAACGACGGAATCCTTAAAATTTTCAAACTGTGCCTTGGCGGTGAAAGGCAACAGGAGACCGAAGACAAGCAATACGCGCAGGATCTTTTTCATCTACAATAATCTTACACAAATTAAGCCCTTCTTTCGGATAAACAAAGTCGCCCTCAAATGGTTATTTTTGCAGTCCTTTCGAAGTTCACAATTCACACCATATGACCACAGAAGCGGTTTTGAAGGCCTTGGGTACAGTGCAGGAGCCAGATTTAAAAAAGGATCTCGTAACGCTCAACATGGTTCGGGACGTCCAGATTAAAGAAGGGGCCGTTGAGTTTACCATTGTGCTTACCACTCCCGCCTGTCCCTTGAAAGAGAAAATGAGGCGAGATTGCGAAAAGGCGATACATGAACTGGTTTCTGAAGAACTGGAAGTGGTGGTCAACTTCACTGCCAATACCAGTTCGATGCGGGTCGACCTCTCATCGGTACTTCCCGGAGTTAAAAATATCATCGCTGTGGTTAGTGGAAAAGGGGGAGTTGGAAAATCAACTGTTTCAGCCAACCTGGCTTTGGCACTTGCTCAACAGGGGGCTTCCGTGGGACTCCTTGACGCAGACATTTACGGTCCCAGCGTACCCATCATGTTTGGTGTACGCGGTCAGCGACCGCTCATGCAGCATATTGACGGGAAAGACAAAATCATACCCTTAGAACAATACGGAATCAAGTTGATCAGCATTGGCCTCCTGGTAGATGAAAAAAGTGCAGTGGTGTGGAGGGGACCAATGGCAAGTTCTGCAATACGGCAATTTGTGACCGACGTGCATTGGGGAGAATTGGACTACCTCGTCATCGATATGCCACCGGGAACTGGAGACATCCATTTAACCCTTGTTCAGACCATACCCGTAACCGGCGCTGTGGTAGTCACCACCCCACAGGAAGTAGCTTTAGCCGATGCAAAAAAAGCCATTGCTATGTTTGGTCAGGCTCAGATTCGTGTACCCATCATTGGTTTGGTTGAAAATATGTCGTGGTTCACCCCGTTAGAACTTCCTCATAATCGTTATTACCTCTTCGGCAAAGACGGCGGTAAAAATTTAGCCGATCAACTGGATATGAATTTCTTGGGACAAATTCCCTTAGTGCAAGGAATTCGTGAAGGAGGAGATAAAGGTACTCCTGCGATGATGGGTGAAGATGAAATCACAAAAGAAGCATTCGCATCGTTTGCATCTGCAACCATCAGAGCAATTGCAGTTGCGAATGCCAATAGCAGTCAGTCGCCTGAATAATTGAACAGCACGTTCTTTTCCGGCATTAGCAAACGGTAACTTTTTTCTTTACCATCTACTCGAACGTGTACGATGTTGGTTTGCTCCGACTTGTATTCGTACATTAAATCCGTAGCAATTTGCAATTGCTGAAATCGTTTCTGATTGGCAATTGAAAAATAAATCCAGAGTGCCTCTTTGTCGATTTCATAACCTAAAAACGTATAGGCTTTCTGTTTTTTATCTATCGTGAAGGTGATGTGTTGTTTGATGTAAGATTCCAGCAGTTTTCCATTCTCTGCGTTTTCTTTCTTTGCGATATCTATTTTTTTACCAGCATATTTTCTAATCGCTTCTTCCATATCGTCAGGAAATGTTTTGATTGAGATTCCTACTTCTTTGGTTTTGGACTGGTACTCAACTTCCATGACCGAGACATAAAATGGATGCCAGGAAAGGTGCATGCAGGCAACGAATAGGATGAGCAGTGATTTCCATTTCATGGTTACAAAAATCATCATTATTTTTCAAGTTTAGAGTAATGATGAACGACTTTCTATTTTATTTCAAAATTGGATGGGAACACATCTTGAGTTGGGATGCAACGGATCATTTGCTTTTCATGGTAGCTCTTTCCATTGTGTACACTTACCGCGACTATAAAAAAGTGCTTGTACTGGTCACCGCATTTACTATTGGACACGCAATTACTTTGTACCTGACTGCTTTGGACCAGATTCGCGTCAACACCAATTTGGTCGAACTGCTTATTCCTTGTACCATATTGATAACTTCCCTCTTCAATATTTTGTATTCGAGTGATCAACAAAAAGGCATGCGACTTCAATATGGAATTGCGCTGTGCTTTGGGCTGATTCATGGCATGGGATATGCAAATTATATCCGCATGATGCTGGCATCTGATCAGCACCTGATTTGGGGATTGTTCAGCTTCAATGTGGGCCTTGAAATGGGACAAATAGTGGCAGTGTTAGTGGTCATACTCATTACCTGGCTCTGCAGTAAAATCAGCTGGTTATCCCGAAAATACCTCATTGCTTCTGTATCGGTGTGTATTGGCTTGGCATCGATTTATTTGATCATTTCTCGGTAATTTTTTGCAACCACGTTGCTTAAAAGCTATCCGAAAAAACTATATTGCATAACCCCAAACGCGTTTAACAATGAAACACATTCTCTTTCTTTCGGTTTCTTTGATGGTAGTAGGACTTGCAGTTGGTCAACCACTGCGCAATGCCGGTTCCAATCACGGTAATCGGTTTGAACAATTGGATTATCTTTTGCAAGACCCCAATGAGTATAGAACTGCTAGCGGCGCTCCTGGTCCCAAGTACTGGCAGCAACGAGCCGACTATGATATCAACGTTGAAATCAATGAACAAGATAATATACTGACCGGAAGCGAGACGGTTACCTATTTCAATAATTCTCCCGATATTTTGACCTACATCTGGTTACAGGTCGATGAAAATTTTCATCATCCCAACAGCGATAATAATTACGATAAGACCTCTACCATGGGAAATCGGATGACGCACCTGCAATTGTTGCAGATGAATCCCAAGGAATACCTCAAGGGGTATGGTGTGAACATTACCTCACTTACCGATGCAACCGGACGATCGCTCACCTATACCGTGAATCAGACCATGATGAGGATTGAATTGCCCATTCCATTGAAGCCGGGACAAAAATTTATATTCAAAGTCAGCTGGAATTATCGTATTCCTGATAAATTAACACGGTATGGAAGAGGTGGGTATGAATATTTTGCGGATGATGATAATAACCTCTATTCCATCACGCAATGGTTTCCACGGTTGGCTGTATACAGCGACTTCCAGGGGTGGCAGCACCTGCAGTTCACCGGTGGAGCTGAATTCGCGCTGACGTTTGGTAATTATAAAGTCAACATAACTGTGCCTGAAGACCACATCGTGGCCGCAACAGGGGAGTGTAAAAACTTATCTTCTGTGTTGACACCAACTCAGCTGGCCCGCTGGCAGCAAGCACAAACCGCAACCGAGCCGTTAGAGATTGTGACCTTGCCCGAAGCGTTGGAAAACGCAAAAGAAAAATCGACAGGAAAAAAGACCTGGATCTATGAAGCCCAAAACGTACGCGATTTTGCCTTCAATAGCTCTCGTCGCTTGGTATGGGATGCCATGTCTGTAAACGTCGAGGGTAAGAAGGTAATGTGCATGAGTTATTACGGAAAAGAAGCTTATCCGATTTATCGTAAGTATTCAACTAAAGCAACTGCTCATACCATTAAAGTATACTCAAAATTCACCATTCCATATCCCTATCCTGTTGCTATCTCAGTAGAAGCAGCAATTGGTATGGAATATCCTATGCTTGCAATGAATTTCGGTCGCGCTGAAAAAGATGGAACCTACAGTGAGGCGGTCAAGTACGGAGCTATAGGCGTGATCATCCATGAGGTAGGCCACAATTTCTTCCCCATGATCATCAACTCAGACGAGCGTCAGTATTGGTGGATGGATGAAGGACTGAATACCTTCGTTCAGTTTCTGACCGAACAGGAGTTCGATAACAATTATCCTTCTCGACGCGGTCCCGCTCACCTCATAGCCGATTACATGCGCTTACCAAAGGATATGCTTGAGCCGATTATGACCAAAGGAGATAATGTGATCAGTGTTGGTTCGAACGCCTATGCAAAAGCGGCAACGGGGCTCAATATTCTCAGAGAGACCATCATGGGAAGGGAGTTGTTTGATTATGCGTTCAAAGAATATGCCCGCCGTTGGGCATTCAAGCATCCAACTCCCTATGATCTGTTTAGAACCATGGAGGATGCCAGTGCAGTCGATCTCGATTGGTTCTGGAGGGGTTGGTACTATGGAACTGATCCTGTTGATATCTCTATTGATTCTGTAAAATGGTTTATGCTGGATGCCGACAAAAACGCTGCTCGACTGGCATCAAAGGAGTTTGAGCCCATCAATAAGATCAGAAACAGAGAAGACAAAAACATCGTCTTTTATACCGACTCGGATACCACGTTGAGGGATTTTTATTATTATAATCGCAACGCGGATATGAAGATGTACCAAGATATGGCACAGCAGCAATTGGATGCTCAAAAAGATAAGGCCAATTATGCGCAGTGGCAGGATAAGCACTTCTATGAATTGCATTTTAGCAATAAAGGAGGTATGATCATGCCCATTATTGTTGAATGGACATTTAAAGATGGTTCAAAGGAGGTCGATCGAATTCCGGTTACAATTTGGAGATTGAATGAGCAAAAAGTCAGCAAGCTATTCATGAAAGATAAAGAGGTTGTGGGTATACGTCTTGATCCCATGAAGGAAACTGCTGATATAAACGAAGCCAATGGCATGTGGCCCGTTAAAGAAATGCCCAGTAAATTTCAATTGTTTAAAGGTGCGGCTGGTTTAAGTGGACCTGGAGCGCCTCGTAATTCTTCAGGTGCAGCCAATGCCATGCAAAAGGCTGCTAAAAACTGATATTAGTTGATCCAAGAGGTAAATTCCTCTTTGGTCACGATGCCTTGCTTGCGTTTATACTCTTTACCATCTTTGTAAAGTATGAATGTTGGCAAGGCATCTACATTTAATGTTTTCATGAGTTCTGTTTCAATGCCGCCATCCATTTTCACAAGTGTTACGGATTTGCCGTTCTCTTTCATGAACTGATTTAATACAGGTTCCATTTTTTTACAGGGAGGACACCATTCTGCACCAAAATCAACCAATACCATCCGTGTGCTTCTGATCTGCCCATTGTAGGCGCTCATGCTTGTTTGTTTTGCATTAGCACTCACTCCCACTAAGGGTTTGTTTTTTGCTTTCCAGGCTGTGATACCTCCTTCCAAGTTGGTTACCTTGTATCCATTTGCACGTAATACTTCAGCTGCTGCTGCGCTTCTCCCTCCGCTTAGGCAATATATATAGACTGGGATTGATTTATCGAGGTGACTGGTGCGGTCTAAAAATTCCTTTTTATCCAACCAATTCGCTTGAAGCGACTTATCTATATGTCCGCTTTTATATTCATCTGCGGTACGAACATCCAGTACCTGTACTTTACCCGTTGAAATTGCTTTGCTGAAGGCTTCTGCATCTGCTACTGCAGTTTGTGAAAATGCCATTGAAGCACTGAAGGCCAAAGCCAAGAATAGTGAAACAATTCTCATTCTTTTTTTTACAAATTTACCGGATTTATAGGATGATGCATTGTCATTGACTGCGGTTTCGTTTAATTTGCTTCATGCCCGATCCAAAACTGACGATGTTTGCCAATCGACTTAAAAAAGTCGATCGACTAATATCTAAGCAGGCAAAACGAGAAGGAATCAGTTGCTTTCGGATGTATGATCGTGATCTTCCAGAATTTCCTTTGATCATCGATCGATACAAAGACCACGTTCTGATTACCGAATACCGGAGCAATCACCGCCTATCCGAAGAAGAATACGAAGCATGGCTGGACAGTAGCATACAAACCATTAAAGAGCAATTGCAGGTATCAGATGAATTGCTTCATATCAAAGAGCGTAAACGCAAAGAAGGCAGAACCGATCAATACCAACGTCTTGATGCCCAACGAGCGTTCATCACTGTTCAGGAAGGAGGGTTGCAGTTTCTTGTCAATTTGAACGACTACTTAGACACCGGCTTATTTCTGGATCATCGCATCACCCGTGATAAGGTTCGAAAAGAATCCAAGGGAAAGCGCGTGCTCAATTTGTTTGCCTATACCGGTTCGTTTTCTGTCTATGCAGCCTCAGGAGGAGCGCAAGAGGTAATCACCGTTGACCTTTCCAATACGTACCTGCAGTGGGCAAAAGAAAATATGGTCCTCAATGGATTCAGTGGAGAGCAATATCGCTATGTACGAGCAGATGTTCTTCAATGGCTGAACGATTGTCCTGCAGCATCTGTAGACCTGATCGTACTTGATCCCCCTACATTCAGCAACAGCAAAATGATGAAGACGATCTTGGACATCCAAGAAATGCATGTGGATTTGATCAATACTTGCTTATCCAAATTGCGGATTGGCGGGGTGATCTTTTTCAGTACCAATGCACGCAAGTTTCAACTCGATGCAGATCACATCCTCGGAACAATAGAAGACATCACGGCCGCCACAACGCCATTTGATTTTAAAGGAAAATTGCTGCGATGGTGTTATAGGATCTCGACCAGTTCAACGTCGAATACCAGATCCTGACCTGCCAGAAAATGATTGGCATCCATTATGATCACGTCTTCGCGAACTTCAGTCACCACCACCGGAACAGGTTGACCGTATTGATTCTGCAGATTCAGTTTCATCCCAACTTCAACTTTCATTCCTTCAGGTACATTGGAAGAGGGGAATTCAACCATGGCGTTGGGATCTTTATGTCCATATCCGTGTTCGGGATCAATTTGAATGGTTTTCTTTTCTCCCACTTGCATTCCTACAACACCTGCATCAAAGCCGGCGATCATTTGTCCTGCTCCAACCGTAAATTCCAGTGGAGCCCTTCCCACAGAACTGTCAAATTGTGATCCATCCAGTAGCTTACCAGTATAGTGAACCCGAATCACATCGCCGTTTTTTACTTGCATATTTCTTTTGTTTATGAATTAACTTGCTATCAAATGAGGCACGAATCTAGGGTTAAAAATTAATATTGTTTCACTTATGCTACATTTTATAACGAAATGCGCTTTGTTTTTTCTGAGTTTCCTGTCCATTGCGAATACACTTGATGCGCAATCGGTTATAACAGGAGCGCAACGTACTGAACACTACCTGCCGGTGCTCAAGGGGAAGCAGGTTGCAGTATATGCCAATCAAACTTCCATGGCAGGGAATGAGCATCTAGTCGATTTATTGCTGAAAAATGGCATTGCTGTCAAAGCTATTTTTGGACCAGAGCATGGATTCAGGGGAACGGCAGATGCGGGACAAAAAGTGGCAAATGATATAGATCCCAAAACTGGAATACCGGTTATTTCTTTATATGGATCCAAACGGATTCCATCGGACGAGGACCTCAAAGGCATAGACATCATTGTATTTGACATACAGGATGTAGGAGTAAGATTTTATACGTTCATTTCTTCTTTGGAAGAGATCATGGAAGTTGCCTTTCAACATTCAATCCCATTCTTATTGTTGGATAGGCCTAACCCGAATATACATTACGTAGATGGTCCGGTGCTGGATCGAAAATTCAAATCATTTGTCGGCATGCAGCCCGTGCCAGTTGTGTATGGAATGACCATTGGTGAATATGCCAACATGTTGGTGGGAGAGCGCTGGCTTAAACCTGAAGCCATGAGCGCATACGATAAGATGAAAGCTGCTGGATTGACAGCGCTTCAGGTAGTAGCATGCACCAACTACCGTAGAACCACACGTTATGAATTGCCAATAAAGCCCAGTCCCAATTTACCCGATAACTCAGCCATATATTGGTATCCTTCCATTTGTTTTTTTGAAGGTACTGTGTTGAGTGAAGGAAGAGGAACGCCGCGACCCTTTCAGTATTTTGGTCACCCTTCTCTACCCAATACGCTATTTTCATTTACGCCGGTTTCCATGCCTGGCGCAACTCAGCCCAAGTTAAAGGATCAACAATGTTTTGGATGGAATGTGTCGGGTTCCAGTAACGAATCTTTTGGTCGCACTGCCGGAGCTATTCAGTTGTCCTATTTACTGGAAGCGTATCGGTTGTTTCCTGAAAAAGATAAGTTTTTCATCTTGCCCAAATCAGGCGATGCCACTGCTTCCTTTTTCAATAAGCTGGCTGGTAATGCAATGCTCATGCAGCAAGTGAAGAATGGAGTGAGCGAAAAAGAAATTCGAGCAAGCTGGAGTGCAGACCTTGAGGCATTTAAAACTATCCGATCAAATTACCTGATCTATCCCAATTGATCTCAATTGAATTGTACATGAGGTTACGTGATTGTAGAATTGTCTTTTTGGGAACTCCTGATTTTGCAGTAGCCATTTTGAAAAAATTGGTTGATGAGCAATTACAGGTTGTTGGGGTGGTTACTGCTCCAGATAAACCGGCTGGTCGCGGTATGAAGCTCAGTCAGAGTGCTGTTAAACAATTTGCAGTAGCACATGGACTCAAGGTGCTACAGCCAGTTAAATTAAAAGATGAAGAATTTCTTTCGGAATTGCGTGCTTTGAAGGCTGATGTTCAAGTAGTGGTCGCTTTTCGTATGCTACCCGAAATCGTTTGGAATATGCCTGCGATGGGTACCATCAACCTGCACGCATCTTTATTACCTAACTATAGAGGAGCCGCACCCATCAACTGGGCAATCATCAATGGTGAAACAGAGACTGGTATTACTACATTCCGACTTCGGCATGAAATCGATACGGGTGATGTACTTAAGCGCTTGGCTATTTCAATTGGTAGTGAGGAAACTGCCGGAGAGCTCCATGACAGAATGAAGGATTTGGGTGCTGATCTGGTGTTTGATACCCTTTGTGCGTATTGCGAAGAAGAGTTGAAGCCCATTCCACAGACTAGCATTTCTGAGAAAGGTGCACTTCCACTTGCACCCAAAATAGTTACAGAGACGTGCAGGATTGATTGGAATCAACCTGTTCAGCGGGTATTCAATCAAATCAGGGGACTCTCACCTTATCCCACCTCGTTTACTGATATCAATGGAAAAACCTTGAAGATTTTTAAAGCTACATGGACCTCTGAATTGAAATTGCCTCCTCCAGGCTCATTCGACACCGATGGCAAGAGCTATTTGCGTTTTGCAGCTTCCGATGGTTGGATCTATTGTCAGGAAGTCCAATTGGAAGGCAAGAAGCGGTTGAGCATTGAGGAATTTCTCAGAGGATATCGATTTACATCATAACAGTGACTTATGCCGACTCCCCTTCATCCAATAGCAGAGCGTTTCATACGATATGCTCAGATAGACACCCAGAGTGATCCGGATAGTAATGCGTTTCCCTCCACTGCCAAGCAAAAGAATTTATCCGCTCTCTTGGCCAAGGAGTTACAGGAAATGGGTGTAAAGGATGCACATATGGATGAATGGGGGTATGTCTATGCAACACTTCCTGCAACCTCTTCCAAAAAGGTACCGGTAATTTGTCTCTGCTCTCATGTTGATACGGCACCTGATTGCAATGGAACCGATGTTAAGCCCATCGTTCATCCCAAGTACGATGGCCGTCCTATTGTTCTCCCGGATGATCCTACGCAAGTTATAAGCACTGAGCAACATCCTTACCTGCTTGAAAAAGTGGGAGACGACATCATCACTGCGAGCGGATGCACTTTGCTGGGTGCAGATGATAAAGCCGGAGTTGCAATCATTATGGAATTGGCAAAAACGATTATGTTGAATCCGCAGATCCCCCATGGTGAAATCAAAATTCTTTTTACACCCGATGAAGAAGTAGGAAGGGGGGTAGAACATGTGGACATGAAAAAACTAGGAGCTGATTTTGGATACACATTGGATGGAGGTGAGTTAGGAGTAGTAGAGTATGAAACGTTTTCTGCTGACGGAATGGAAGTGGTTTTTTATGGTGTTATGGCTCATCCTGGTTCGGCAAAAGGGATTATGGTCAATGCGTTGAAGTTGGCTTCGGATTTCATCAGCGCTCTTCCAAAAGATCGACTCGCTCCCGAAGTAACATCCGGTCGAGAGGGATTTGTTCATCCTACCGATGTTCGGGGAAATGCAGAAATAGCAACTGTAAAACTATTGATCCGCGATTTTGATACATCGAATTTGGCGGTACATGAACAACAGCTGGAATCCATCGCCGCTCAGGTTATTCGGTCACAACCCACTGCCCGCTATTCCATTAAGATTACTGAACAGTACAGGAACATGCGGGAAATACTAGACCAGCAACCTGAAGTGTATCAAAAAGCAATACGAGCAGTAGAACGACTTGGCCTCGCCCCCCGTGTCAATCCGGTTAGAGGAGGTACCGATGGCTCTCGTTTATCGTTTATGGGACTTCCTTGCCCCAACCTATTCACCGGAGAAATGGCGTTGCACTCCAAGCACGAGTTTGTAAGCATTCAGGATATGGAAAAATCGCACCAGGTTCTTATGGAGTTGTTGCGCATCTGGGAAGCCGATTCACCTGCATAACTTTATCAACTTATTAATAAATAATGTTGCATCTTCATTGGACAATCGGTTGACCATGATTCATATTTTCATGCAAGTTGTACAGGATAGCCTGTCGGCTTCACCAGCTCCAACCATGAGTCGTCAAATGAACCTTTGGGACATCCTCCAATCGGGTGGGGCACTGATGATCCCTTTAGCGCTGCTTTTGGTACTAGCAGTCTTTTTCTTTTTTGAACGCTATTTCGCGATCCGTAAAGCAGGAATGTTGGCCGATAATTTCATGCCCATCATTCGTGATCACCTTGCCAACGGAAATGTGACCGCCGCACGTTCCATGGCCAAGAATACAGATAATCCAGTTGCTCGGATCATTGATAAAGGAATTCAGCGCATTGGTAAACCCATCGAAGCCATAGAGCGTAGCATGGAGAGTATTGCGCGATTGGAAATGTATAACCTAGAAAGAAATTTAAGTGTCTTGAGTGTCATTTCCCGAGCCGCTCCCATTTTTGGATTCGTAGGAACATTGGCTGGCCTGATGCAACTTTTTTTTGATATCAACACAACGGGTGAGTTCGTGCTCAACACCATTGCAGGGGGACTTTATGTTAAACTGGTTACATCGATAACAGGACTGGTAATTGGACTGCTATCCTTTTTAGGCTACAGCTACCTTCATACGCAGATTGATAAAACTGCGAATAAAATGGAAGTCGCTGCAGCTGATTTCCTCGATATCCTTCAAGAACCCAAGTGATTGATTTGAATGCAGATTAGAAAAACATACCGCGGAGAATCTGAAGTCTTTACTGAGGCACTGAACGATATCTTGTTCATTTTGCTGATGTTTTTTTTGATTGTCTCCACATTGGCTAATCCCAACGTGATTAAACTTTCACAACCTAAATCTGCTGGAGATACCAAAGCCAAACAAAATATTGTAGTCTCTATCGATGCCAATCGGCAATATTATGTTGGTACGACTCCAATTGCATTTGACTCTCTTAAATCCATGCTTGCACCTGCTCTTCAAAAAGAGAAAACCGACATACCCACGGTGGTGATCAATGCCGATAAGACTGTTGATATCGATGCTGTGGTGGCGGTCATGCGCGTTTCAAAAGAGTTGGGTGCGCGTACGGTGCTATCCGTTGAGAAGCAGTAACCTAAAGTGAAGTGCCGGACCGTTTTCCATGAACAATACGATCGCGTCCTTGCATATCTTGCTTGATTCGAACTTTTTCAAACTCGTGCTCCTCTAAGAGTGCTGCAACCTTCCCCGCATGGTCCATGTGCGTCTCAAACCACAGGTATCCGCCTCTTAAAAGATGATGATGCGAAAATTCTACAATTGCCTTATAAAACTGTAAAGGGTCATTTTCTTGTGTAAAGAGTGCCAGGTGTGGTTCGTGGTCGATTACTTGGATTGACATCTCCTTTTGCTCTGCTGGAAGAATGTAGGGAGGATTACTAACGATAAGATCAAAGGAAGGTAGGTGATCAATTTTAGCTTCGCGCAGAATATCAGTTTCGTGCCAATGAATAGGCGTATTCAATAGGATACTGTTTTCGCTGGCTAGAGCTAGTGCTGTTGTGCTTTTGTCTAGTGCATGTACCTCCCATTCGGGGAAACGTTTTTTTAGTGCAATGGCTATGCATCCTGATCCGGTTCCAATGTCGAGCATTCTGGGGGTATATCCTTTTTCCCAATGAAGCGACATGTACTGGTTGGAAATTGATTGTACTAACTCCTCCGTTTCTGGTCGCGGTATCAGCACCCGTTCATCCACATGGAACTTCATTCCAGAGAACCAGGTATATCCCAGTACATACTGAAGCGGTCGCCCGCTCTTTAATTCCTCCAAGCTAGTTTCCCATTTTTCGAGTTGAACGGCATCTAGCACTGCATCAAAATGAACGATACGCTGTGAACGGCTCCATCCTGTGATCTCTTCCATCACGGCATCTGCAATCGATGAAGCCTCTCGTTGATCATAGAGCGTGGAGAGTTCCCGCTGGAATTGATGATGAGCTTCTTTAATCAACATGCCCAAAAGTAAATATTTAGATTTGCAGGACAGCCTTTGAAGAGATGGCAGAAGAAAATTATTATCATACCATAGAAAAGCCTACGGCAGCGGAATTTACCGATCGTGGTAGTCGGTTTATTGCATTTGCATATTCTGTTGATTCAATTGAGGCGTTCAAGAAATGCCTTTCTCAAGTCAAAGAGCTGCATCCAAAATCCTCTCATTTTTGCTTTGCATATCGGATTGGAGCAGATGGGATGACTTTTCGGGCCACTGATGCAGGAGAGCCATCTGGTTCAGCGGGCAGACCAATCTTGGGACAAATAGATACACGTGGCCTGACGAATACTGCTGTAATTGTGGTCCGCTATTTTGGAGGTACGCTGCTGGGTATCCCTGGTTTGATCAACGCATATAAAACTACTGCTTCACTTGCATTGCAATTGACCCCCATCGTACGAAAATTAGTATTGTTTACCTATCAGGTAGAATGCGATTATACAGTCGCCAATGAATTCTTGAAAATCATTCGACAATTCGACTGCATCATTCACGAACAGGAGATGCAGTTATTTTGCAGGTATACGATTGGTGTACCTCGCATGCACGAGGATCGGGTGATTGGATTGTTGACCACGGTTCGCGGCCTTACCTTGAAAAAAGTGACTATTTAGCGGTTGCCATTTCTTCGTCAACCAACACGCGACCACAGTTTTCGCAAACAATGATCTTTTTGTGCTGACGAATTTCACTTTGGCGTTGGGGAGGAATCGCGTTGAAACATCCACCGCAGGCATCCCTGATTACTGATACTACCGCAAGTCCATTGCGGAAATTTTTTCTGATGCGATCGTAAGAAGTAAGCAGACGAGCATCGACAGCAGAACGGGCCTTACCAGAAAGAGCTTGCAGCTCATTTTCTTCCTTCTCAGTTTCTGCAATGATTTTATCAAGTTCCGCTTTTTTAACTTTCAGATTGGATTCTTTGGCGCTAATCGTTTTTTTAACACTGTCGAGTACCCTTGCTTTTTCCTGAATCTCTTCGTTTGCATCCTTGATGTGGCGCTCAGCAAGCTTCACTTCAAGAGTCTGCATTTCAATTTCTTTATTGATGGCTTCGTACTCTCTGTTGTTCTTTACGTTATCGCTTTGTTTCTCATATTTTTTTATGAGGTCTTGCGATTGAGTGATGGTCTGCTTTTTTTGCTCAATGAATTCGTTGATCCCGTTGATTTCCTCTTCTACGCGAGTCTCCCTGGAATGAAGTCCCTGGATCTCGTCTTCTAAATCACGTACTTCAATTGGAAGCTCACCTTTCAAAATGGATATTTCATCCAGCTTGCTTTCAATCTTCTGGAGGTTGTAAAGTGAGGCCAATTTTTCCTCGACTGAGTATTCTTTTGCAGTAGCCATAGTGCGTTAAAAAAAGTAATGAACAGGATTGGTGTTGGCACCGGTTTTAAGGACGGCAAAGTTAGGGAAATTTTGTTGAATGAAGGACTGAAGGAGATCAGAGGTGAACTGTTCACTTTCGTAATGTCCAATATCGGCTAGTAAAAGGCGACCGTCCGGCTTGAAAAAGTCGTGATACCCAAGATCCGCTGTAAAATAGGCATCTGCTTTATTTGATAAAGCATTATCAATCAATGATTTACCCGATCCTCCACAAAGTGCAACCCGTTGGATGGGGTTGGGGGTGAGGTGACTGTGCCGAATACAGGTGGATCCAAAAACCTTTTTAATCTGTAAGAGGAAGTCCTGAGCAGGCATGGGTGAGGGAAGGTCCCCAACAGCACCGGCACCAATTTCAGAAAATTGATTTTCTAGAGGAAGTAGGTCGTATGCAACGGTTTCGTAAGGGTGGGCTGCATGAAGCGCATGGACCAGTTCTGATTGCACTGTGATGGGGAAGATCAATTCGATTTTTTCTTCCCGTTCCTGGTGTTGCTTGTCCTTTTGCCCGACATACGGATTGGCACCTTCCAGTGCTTTGAAAGTACCTGTTCCGGTTGAGCTAAAACTGCATTCAGAATAATTTCCAATTGTGCCCGCACCAGCTGCAAAAAGGGCCTCTTTTAGGCGAGTGGCGTGCTCTTGGGGGACGAACGTAACCAGTTTCCGGTGGGTGTGGTTCAATGGAGAAAGGACTTTTACATTAAGAAGACCTATGCGTTTGGCAATTTCACCATTGACTCCCCAAATCACATTATCGAGGTTGGTATGGATGGCATAAATCGAAATATGGGAACGAATTGCTTTCAGAAGCAATTGGGTTATTGGGTCCGCTTCAATCAAGCGTTTCAGCGGCTTGAAGAGGGGTGGATGGTGCACTACAATCAGGTTTATTTGCTTGTCGATGGCCTCCTGCAGTACTGTGCCTGTAAGGTCAAGGGCAGTCAGTACACCCGTGCACTCCGCGGAAGGGTCACCACACACCCATCCTGAATTGTCATAGCCTTCCTGCCACCGAGGGGGCGCCCACTGTTCCAGCTTTCCTATAACTGCCTGAATACTCGACATAGTGCTTGAATTACAAGGGTTGAAATTACTCCACTTTACCCTTAAAAAAGGCAATAAAATAGTCATTTTCATCGTTAATTAAGTGAAACGCCCGTCTTGGGCTTAATCCAAATCCTATTTTATGAAAACCAAAATCACTCTTTTTTTGACTGCCTTGGTTATGGCAACAGGATTCTCTTCCTGTGAAAAAGCTGAACTTCTTCTTCAAAAAATCGTCCTGAACCAACTCATTACATCCAGTACATGGGTCGTAGAAAGCTTGAATGAAAATGGCGTTGAGGTAAACACTCAATTTGCTGATTATACGTTCCAGTTCAACAAAAACGGGACAGTAAATGCAATCCATCCTGCAGGAACTGTTGTGGGCGATTGGAAGGAAGACCTTCTTGAACGGAGCATTTATTCTTCTTTTTCAACTGGCACGCCTGCGTTACAAAAGTTAAACAATACCTGGTATGTTACCGATGCTGCTCAGGATTACTTGGTAGCAAAAGCAACAACAGCCTCAGGAACGGCGTACCTTAGATTGGTAAAGCGCAAGTAATTTTTGCATAGTTTTGCTTTCGCACAAAAACTAACACATATGGCAATCCAAAAAGGTCAGCAAGCTCCTGATTTCTCCCTCTTTAATTCAGAGAAGCAAAAGGTCAGTCTCGCCGACTATAAAGGCAAAAATCTTTTGGTCCTGTTTTTCCCTCAGGCATTCACTGGTGTATGCACCACTGAACTGTGCTCTGTGCGAGATGAGTTGAGTCTGTATGCAAGTGTAAATGCTGAAGTAGTGGGTATATCTGTCGATTCAATTTTCACTCTTGCCAAATTCAAAGAAGAGCAACAATACAATTTCCCTTTGTTGTCTGATTTCAACAAAACAACTTCACAAACATATGGAGCGTTTTATGACGAGTTCGTGTTTGATATGAAAGGTGTATCCAAAAGAGCAGCTTTTGTTGTTGATGGAAATGGAACTGTTCAATATGCAGAAGTGCTGGAGAGTGCCGGTGATTTGCCCAATTTTAATGCAATCAAAGAAACGCTGAAAGGATTAAACTGAAACGCATAAAAACGGTCAAAAGCCAGGGCGACCTGGCTTTTTTCGTTCAAATCCGGTAATTTTAGGATTCCATGTTGGTCAAACGCATTGTTATATCATTCCTTTTGCTGACAGCCTTTTATGAAGGGGCTGCCCAGGTGAAACGTATTGCAATGGACGAACATGTACGCAGGACCAGTATCTACCCTAACCCAGCTCGTTCGTTTGTCCGAATTCAATACAAGTATGCCAGTCCCCAACCCTCTGCACTTGCTGTATTCAATTTCTTAGGACAGAAGCAAATGGAGATGTTTCAGCCTGGCACAAATGTGTACATCGATCTAGCTGAATTCAAACGGGGCATTTACATCTTTCAGTTCAGGGATAAGAATGGACAGATTGTCGATTCTGGAAAGTTTCAGGTAGAAAAGTAACTACAACACCTGTACTATTAAAAATTTCAAGTAATTCGTGTTTTCCAATTGACGCAGGATCGGATGATCTGGAGATTGCGATTGATACACCACCTGACGAAGCGTGCGGCGAGCATCCTTGGCGGCCAGTTCAATGGTTTGATAAAACAGGTCCGGTTGCACCAGGTTCGTACAGGATGATGTGACTAAAAATCCACCTGGTCGCACCAGCTTCATTCCCCTCAAATTAATTTCCTTGTATCCGCTGATGGCCTTTTGAATGTTTTCCCTTGTTTTTGTGAACGAAGGTGGATCGAGCATGACCACATCCCATTTCTTACCTTCTTTGCTCCACTCTTTTAACGCATCAAATGCATTGATCGCTTGAAAGGTCACATTCTCAAGGTTATTCAATGCGGCATTTTCACGAGCTTGTTCCACTGCTTTCTCGGAAATATCCAATCCCAGCACATGCTTGGCTCCATAGGAGGCTGCATGAATTTCAAATGTTCCGGTATAGCAAAAAGCACCCAATACTTCAGCATCTTTTACAATGTGCTGAATGGCTCTTCTGTTGTCTCGCTGGTCTAAAAAATAGCCAGTCTTTTGTCCGTGTTCTACATCAACCAGAAACTTCAATCCATTTTCAACAATGGGAATGCGTGTTTGAAATGGTTTTGACAGAAATCCCTTTTTTTGTTCCAGTCCCTCCAATTCCCTCACTGGCACATCGTTGCGCTCGTAAATTCCTTTTGGAGAAAAAATTTTTTCAAGAGCCTCCACAATTGCATCCTTCCATTTATCCATACCAAATGAAAGCGTTTGCACTACAAAGTAATCGTTGAACTTATCGATGATGAGTTGGGGTAAAAAATCAGCTTCTCCAAAAACCAAGCGACAATTTTCTATATACCCAAGTTGTTGTCGATACCGCCATGCCTCCTCTATCCGCTTATGAAAAAAGCCAGCATCTATTGTCTCCCCTTTTTTTCGGGAAAGAATTCGAACCGGAATCCGGGAAAGCGGATTTACGTATCCATATCCAACGAATTGTCCGTCAAAGGTTTCAACAAGGGCAGTGTCTCCTGCTTGCAATTCATCGTCCATCAAATCGATTTCGTTGGCAAATACCCAGGGATGGCCATTGACCACCCGGTTACTGATCTTTCGTTTTAATACCACTTTCCGCATGCTGCAAAGGTAGTTTTTCGCTGAAATGACTGAAATTTGCATTTCCCTTTAAAAAACGGACAATTTGGCTTGCATTTTTCCAATGGCAGGCCATTTGAGCACAGAAACGGAGAAACTATTCACCTATGGAAGAGAAAGATTTACTGCCAAAAGAGGAAGCTGAAACTGGATCCATGACCGGCGATGGAACCTCTGCGTCATCTGAGGTCGGTACCGAAGCGACCACTGAACTGGACCAGCTACAAGCAGAACTGCAAGAACAGAAAGAGAAATTCATTCGTTTATACGCGGAGTTCGACAATTTCAAGCGCCGGACAGCAAAAGAGCGAATCGACCTTATTCAAACCGCTGGAAGAGAAGTGATCCAATCCATGCTCGAAGTGGTAGACGACTGCGATCGCGCTGAACGCCAATTGACGAAGAGCGATGATTTACAACAAATCAGAGAGGGCATTCAACTGGTATTCTCAAAATTGAGAAACACCTTACAATCCAAAGGGCTCAAGGAAATGAAAAGTGTAGGAGAGGAGTTCAATCCCGATTTTCACGAGGCCATTACAGAGATCCCTGTAACAGATGAAAAAATGAAAGGAAAAGTAGTCGATGAAGTTGAGAAAGGATACATGCTGAATGATAAAATCATACGTTTTTCAAAAGTTGTTGTAGGTAAATAAACGGCCAACGAAAAAACCGCATATGGCGAAACGAGATTATTATGAGATTCTGGGAGTGGCGAAATCTGCTTCAGCTGATGAAATAAAAAAAGCATACCGTAAGGTGGCCATGCAGTTTCACCCGGATCGTAATCCTGGTGATAAAGCTGCAGAGGAAAAATTCAAGGAAGCTGCGGAAGCCTATGAGGTATTGAGCGATGGCGAAAAGAAAGCACAGTACGATCGATATGGACATGCTGGTGTGAACAGTCGCGGTGGTGGCGCTCACGGCATGAACATGGATGACATCTTCAGCAACTTTGGCGATATTTTCGGGGATGATATTTTCGGAAGTTTTTTTGGAGGAGGTCGTCAACGAAGCGGTGGCAGAGCCAGGGGAACGCGGGGAAGCAATTTGAGGATCAAACTCAAAATGAATTTTGAAGAGATCGCAAAAGGAGCCAATAAGACCGTCAAGGTAAAAAAATACACCACCTGTACTACCTGCTCGGGTTCCGGTGCAAAGGATAAAAATGCTGTACAGACCTGTTCTACATGCAGTGGAAGTGGACAGGTGCGCAAGGTGACCAATACGTTTTTGGGACAAATGCAAACTGTCGGCACGTGTCCCTCTTGCAACGGTGAAGGATCCACCATCACCAGCAAATGCACCAGCTGCAAAGGTGAAGGTAGGGTGTATACTGAAGAAACCATTTCAATTGATATACCTGCTGGTGTTGCGGATGGCATGCAACTCAGTCTGAGTGGAAAAGGAAATGCCGGGGAACGCGGGGGAGCATATGGTGATTTAATTGTTCTAGTAGAAGAGGAGCCCCATCCGGAGTTACAACGCGATAACCTCAATGTGATATACGACATGTATATCAGTTTTACTGATGCTGTTTTTGGAGCAAATCCGGAGGTCCCTACCATTGATGGGCGGGCTAAACTCAAAATTCCTGCTGGAACCCAAAGTGGAAAAATTTTCCGATTAAAGGGGAAAGGATTTCCTTCTCTGAATTCATATGAGCGGGGCGACCAATTGGTTCATGTAAATGTTTGGACACCTCAAGAGCTTACCAATGAAGAGAAGCAGATGATGGAAAAATTAAAAGAGGCTAAAAACTTTCAACCCCAACCAGAGAAAGGGGATAAGAGCTTTTTCAGTAAGGTGAAAGAGATGTTTGGTCAATAACTGACTTATTCGTCTACCTGTAAAATTGAATCCAGGTTTCTTCCTTGCCCATTGTAGTCTAGACCATACCCTACCACAAAGAGGTTGGGAATTTCAAATCCGAGGTAATCGATCTGCATGGGGTGTATCGTTGCGGCTTTTTTGTGTAGCAACGCGCAGACTTTGAGCGATTGAGGTTGTTGATGTGTTAATTGAGGTAAAAATACAGACATCGTTTTTCCCGTATCAACAATGTCTTCAATCACGATAACATGTCGTTGATAAATTTCCGTTTCTAACCCAATAGCAGTTATCACATTTCCTGTTGAATGCGTTCCCTTATAAGAAGCTAATTTGATGAAGCTGATCTCAGCAGGTATGGTAATTCGTTTGAATAAATCCGAAGCAAACATGAACGATCCATTCAAGATGGGGATAAACAAAGGATTTTTGCCTTGGTATTCGGTATTGATACGGTTTGCAATTGATTCAATGGCAGCCTGAATTTGCTCCTTGCTTAAATAAGGCCTAAATGTTTTATCCAAGATTGTTATGGCCATCCGTTTACTTTTGGATTTTCAAGGTTTGTCCGATCTGCAATTCAGAACTCCTCAGGTTATTTACTTCTTTGATGGAATCAATGGTTACACTGTATTTTTTCGCAATCGTATAAAGGGATTCCCCTCTTTTCACCACGTGAACAGAAGGCGTTGATTCGGGTGAGGAAGTTTTTAGTAATTGTGGGCGTTTATTAAGGGGTCGCTGAAGTGCAATTTTTTGTCCCGGTTTTGGAACCTGCCCTTTCTTCATCTTATTCAAATGCAATAATTGCGTCAAGCGAATACCCTCAGCCTGACTGATATCGTACATGTTTTCTCCCTTTTTTACGCGGTGGTAATTTGTTTTTCCGGTTTTTTTCTTCCGCTGGAGATAAACAAGTTGATTTTCTTTTAGCAGTGTTGTGTGTTGCGGCAGTTCATTGTA
>JAFMES010000156.1 GCA_017856605.1 Chitinophagaceae bacterium | reverse complement strand
CGCGCCAATCCCACACCAAATTGAGCATACAACTGCTCACCCACGGTACGCACCCTACGGTTGCTGAGGTGATCGATATCGTCAATCTCCGCTTTACCATTGGTAAGACGCACCAGGTACTTGATGATTTCGATGATGTCTTCCTTCGTTAATGTTTTTTGATTGAGCCCGTAATTCAGGTTCAATTTTTTGTTGATCTTATAGCGACCCACTTCTCCAAGATCATATCGCTTGTCGCTGAAAAATAATTTATCGATGATGCCACGAGCCGTCTCATTATCCGGAGCATCGGCACCGCGAAGTTGTTTGTAAATATGTTGTACCGCTTCCAACTCTGAGTTAGAAGTATCTTTATTCAACGTATTATAGATGATCGCAAAATCACCACTTACTTCTTCTTTCTGGATAAACACGCTCTTGGTACCTGTCTCAAGAATGAGGTTGAGGTCTTCTTCTGAAAGTACTTTATCGCGCTCCAATACCACTTCATTTCTTTCCAGAGATACCACCTCGCCAGAATCTTCATCTACAAAATCTTCTACCCAAGTTTTCAATACGCGGGCAGCAAGGCGCTTACCCACCAGACCGGAAAGGGATTTCTTATCCGCTTTCACTTCGTCTGCCATTCCAAACAACTCAAGGATGTCTTTATCGGTTTCATAACCGATGGAACGCAACAGGGTAGTGACCGGGAATTTTTTCTTACGATCGATGTACGCATACATCACGTTATTGATATCGGTAGCAAACTCCATCCACGCGCCTTTGAAAGGAATCACGCGGGCTGAGTAGATTTTGGTTCCGTTGGGGTGCAGGGATTGTCCAAAGAATACCCCTGGAGAACGATGCAATTGAGAAACTACTACACGCTCAGCACCATTGATTACGAATGTGCCGCGAGGAGTCATGTACGGAATATTGCCCAGAAACACGTCCTGTACGATGGTCTGGAAGTCGACGTGCTCTTCGTCGTTACAACTCAAGCGCAACTTTGCTTTGAGAGGAACTGCGTAGGTAAGTCCACGCTCCATACACTCGTCGATGGTGTAGCGGGGAGGATCGATGAAGTAATCGAGGAACTCCAGCATGAAAATATTGCGGGTGTCGTTGATAGGGAAATTTTCCTTGAACACCTTGAACAACCCTTCGTTGTTTCGCTTATCGGGTGTGGTTTCCAATTGGAAGAAATCCTTGAAAGACTGAATCTGAATTTCCAATAGATCAGGAGTCTCTGCCAAATGCTTGACTTTTCCGAAATGCACCCTGTTTGAAGCTGATTTAGCTGAAGCCATACATCAATGCGCTTTAGATGAATTATTCTCTCCATGCATCAATACAAATCCCGGTCGCAATTTTATTCGCGACATATTGAAAATCAACTACTTATAGAAAGTACGGGGACTCAAATCGTAGCATGCCCAATTTAAGGGATTGCGAAGTTAAGCTAAATGGTTGATTTAGACAAAAAAAACCGGGGCATAGCCCCGGTTGTAAATGATCTGTCGATGTAGTAGAAAATTACTTCACTTCTACCTCTGCACCCGCTTCTTTCAGCTTGGCAGCAATATCGTCTGCTTCTGCCTTGGATACTCCTTCCTTTACAGGTTTTGGAGCGCCATCCACGAGGTCTTTCGCCTCTTTCAGACCCAAACCGGTCAGGTCTTTTACCACCTTAACAACACCCAGTTTGCTTGCGCCACCGTTCACCAAAATCACATCGAATGCAGTCTTTTCAGCTGCTGCTGCTCCACCACCTGCACCGTCAGCGGCTACTGCCACTACAGCTGCAGCTGCTGGTTCAATGCCATAGTCGGCCTTGAGCACATCAGCGAGTTCTTGTACTTCTTTTACTGTCAGGCCAACCAGTTGTTCGGCCAATGCTTTTACGTCTGCCATTTTTTTACTTTTTAACCGCTTTCACAGCGTGTTGCTCCAGCGGATGGTTATACAATCTGCCACATTTGAACCTCAGTGGCGTTGGTCATTTGCTTGTTATTCTGCTGCCGCTTGCTTTTCGTGGTGCTGTAACAAACCAGCCAATACGCGCTTGGCAGGTGATTGCAACAATCCCAGGACTTCTCCGATCAACTCCTGCTTGGTCTTGATCTTCGTAAGCGCCTTCAGTTGTCCGTCGCCCATATACACTTCCCCATTGATGAAGGCTGCTTTGAGGACAGGTTTTTCTCCTTTGGATTTCTCCCGGAATGAGCTGATGATCAGCGCGGGATCCTTTGGATTCTCGGTGAACATGAGCGCAGTTACCTGATGCAAAGAATCATATACTCCTGCATATTTTTCCGCATCCAGCGCTTCCATTGCTTTGCGAATGAGGGTGTTTTTTGCCACCTTCATTTCTACATTCTTATCGAAGCAGAGCCTGCGCAAGTTGCTCACTTGCTCAACGGAAAGCGCTTCTGTATTGGTTACGTAGAAGTTGTTGTACTGGCCGAATTTCTCTTTCAGTACTTCAATCACTTCATTTTTTTCTTGCTTGGTCATTGTCAATCTTTTTAATGTTCATAATCTTCTCCATCAATGGACGAGCACCTTGGTGTCGATGGCGATGGAGGGACTCATTGTGCTGGCCATGAATACACTCTTAAGGTAGGTACCTTTTGCGCTGGATGGCTTTGCCTTGATAATTGCATTGAGCAACTCAAGACTGTTTTCAGCGATTTTATCGGGACTGAAACTTACTCTTCCAATGGAAGCATGAACGATGCCTGCTTTGTCCACCTTAAAAGCAACTTTACCTGCCTTTACATCTTTGATGGCTGCAGCTACATCATTTGTTACAGTACCTGTCTTGGGGTTGGGCATGAGGTTACGAGGACCCAATACCTTTCCGAGCTTACCAATCTTAGGCATGACGGAAGGAGTGGCGATGATTACATCTACCCCAGTCCATCCACCCTCGATCTTTTGAATGAATTCATCCAATCCTACAAAATCAGCTCCTGCAGCTGTTGCCTCCCCCTCTTTTTCAGGAGTGCAGAGGACCAACACCGATTTGGTTTTACCCGTTCCATGGGGAAGGGTAACGGTTCCACGAACTGCCTGATCTGCTTTCTTGGGATCTACACCCAAACGAATGTGCAGGTCGATTGAACTATCAAACTTTGTACAATTGATTTCTTTAACTATTCCAGATGCCTCTGCAAGAGAATACACCTTGTTGGGGTCTACCTTGCCGGCGATTGATTTTCTTTTTTTACTGATTCCCATCTTCATGAACTTTTGCGGGTGAACAATTAATTGGACCAGGGAGCTTGACCTTCAACAGTTAGGCCCATGCTTCTCGCTGTACCGGCTACCATTTTCATGGCGCTTTCCAAAGTGAAGCAGTTGAGATCGGGCATCTTGTCCTTCGCAATAGCCTCTACCTGCGCCCAGGTTACCTTACCCACCTTCTGGCGGTTAGGCTCCTTGGAACCGCTTTGCAACTTGCTGGCCTCCAAAAGCTGAACGGCAGCTGGAGGGGTCTTGATGATGAAATCGAATGATTTGTCCGAGTAAACTGTAATGACAACGGGAAGTACCTTACCCATCTTGTCTTGCGTCCTGGCATTGAACTGCTTACAGAACTCCATGATGTTGACACCTTTGGAACCCAGGGCGGGACCTACCGGTGGTGCAGGGTTGGCTTGACCGCCTTTTACCTGCAACTTGACATAGCCAGAAATTTCCTTAGCCATAGTGCGTTTTTTGGTGATAGCGTGCCGGCTCCATGCAGGCACTCCCAAATCCATTCAAAATGAACTTTCGATTGGGGTGGCAAAGTTAATGGATGAATCTGAAACAACCAACCTGGCAATATATTTTTTTGAATACCGGAAATCGGTTAATTTCCTAATGGTTTTTCATCCTAACTCAACATCTAAAACATTTTACGCATGGCACCCGCAAAAAAATCCCGCAAAAAGGGGACTAAAAAGGCTGTAAAAAAAGTAGCAAAAAAAACAGCAAAAAAGTCCGCACCAAAGAAAAAAGCTAAAAAGGCTGCAAAAAAAGTTGCAAAAAAAGCAGCAAAAAAGTCTGCACCAAAGAAAAAAGCTAAAAAGGCTGTGAAAAAAGCAGCTCCAAAAAAGAAAACAAAAAAAGTAGCAAAAAAATCTGCTCCTCCTCCACCACCAGCTCCAGCTGTAGTAGAAGCTCCACCTGCTCCCGACGCAACAACACTGAGCTAAAACCAACTCGTAAAAAAAAGGGACAGCAAATGCTGTCCCTTTTTTTATTGCATTAATTCAATCAGGAAATTTTTTCTACCTGCATGTAGTTGAGCTCTACAGGTGTTGATCTTCCAAAGATTTTTACAGTGACCTTCAATTTCTTTTTCTCGTCGTTTACTTCTTCAATCACTCCATTGAAATCATTGAATGGCCCATCTACAATCTTGATGGTCTCGCCTACGATGAACGGCTCGCTCATCATCATTCCACCCGCATCACTCATCTCATCGATCTTACCGAGCATTTTATTGACTTCGGACTTGCGCAAGGCGATAGGATTCTCTCTTCCCAAGAAATGAATGACATTGGTGGTATTCTTAATTGCTGAGATGATGTCGTCGTGCAGCTTTCCACCTACACATTCAATCATCACGTAGCCGGGATAAAAGTTACGCTCACGCATTACTTTTTTACCATTCTGCACCTTGTAGACCTTTTCTACCGGAAGAAATACCTGCTTAATGACGGTATCCCAGCCATTGCGGACTATATCCTTATCAAGGTACTCTTTCACCTTTTTCTCCTTGCCACTGATGACACGAAGAACATACCACTTGGTATCTTGTTGAATTGTTGTTTCCATTACTTGAATAATGAATATATGAATTTAAGTACCGAACTGCTTCCCAGGTCCAGCACCCATACAATAGCTGTAATCACCAACGTAGCCACGAGCACGATCATGGTTGATTGCTGCAGTTGCTGCCAATTAGGCCAGGTAACCTTTTCCATCAGCTCCTTGTAAGAGTCACGGAAATACGCTTGTATCTTGTTCATCTTTCTTTTTTTTCAGGCCACCGCTAAGGTAACCAATGATTTTTTATTGCACGGGTACTAGGATTCGAACCCAGATCAAAGGTTTTGGAGACCTCTATTCTACCATTGAAC
>JAFMES010000155.1 GCA_017856605.1 Chitinophagaceae bacterium | reverse complement strand
TGGATCCCCTCATGGAATTCAAGCCTTCGTTCATTAATGTAACCTATCACCGAAGCGAACATATTTTTAAGAAAAAGAACGACGGGACCTTCGAAAAGGTAGAAGTCCGCAAGCGCCCCGGTACGGTAAGTATTTGCGCGGCCATCATGAACCACTACCAGGTTGATGCTGTTCCGCACCTTATCTGTGGTGGTTTTACCAAGCGGGAGACAGAGGACGCGTTGATTGATCTCAACTTCTTGGGTATTGATAACGTGTTGGTGTTAAGGGGTGATGCTGCAAAAAACGAAAGTGCCTTTGAGCCCGAGCCCGGTGGCAATAAATATGCAATTGATTTATTGAAACAGGTGGATCGCCTCAACAGTGGCATTTATCTGGAAGAAGATATACGCGATGGATACCGCACCAACTTTTGCATGGGTGTTGCAGGTTATCCTGAAAAGCATTTTGAGGCTCCAAATTTGGAAACGGATCTTCGTTACTTAAAATCAAAGGTGGATGCCGGAGCTGAATACATCGTTACGCAGATGTTTTTTGACAATGCTAAGTATTTTCAGTTTGTCGACAAGTGCCGCGAAGCGGGGATTAACGTTCCTATCATACCGGGACTAAAACCGCTCACCAGTAAAAAACAATTGACGGTTATTCCTCGCATCTTCCATGTAGACCTTCCCAACGATTTGATTGACGCAATGAATAAAGCAAAGAATGATGAAGAGTGCGATACTGTAGGAGAAGAATGGCTGATTCATCAATCAAAAGAACTCAAAAAAGCTGGTGTTCCGGTTCTTCATTACTATACGCTTGGTAAACCCAAGATTGTATACAATGCAGTGAAGGCAGTTTTCTAATGTGCAGATTCCAACAATCGCTTCAATTCCCGCTGACGTAGTTCAACAGGGTATTTCTTTTTGAGTCGTTCGATCCACTCATTTTCCAATTGATCCTGATAATCGCTTATCACCGCAACTTTTGCCTGTTCAAATGTTTTGGGTGAGGGATCTGCGTGAGCCTTTAAGATAATTACGAAACTGGAGGATCCATCGGATTCGTTGTGGTAAACTGGTGCTACAAATCCAGATGTTGCATTTTCTTTTCCTACACCTAAGAGTTCGTCGACCTCGTAGCGGGAGCTATCGATGAAAGCAATCTCACTAAAATACTTACGAATGGAAGAAATGGATTTATCCTTCATGTATTCATCGCGGACCATGTTGGCGATGGAGGCGGTCTGACACGTGATGATCAATGCATCCACTGACTGTCGCCACAAGTATTTTTCTTTTCGAGCGGTATGAAATGTTTTTAATTTCTCATCATCCGCGTTGGCCACGCTCCATATCTGCTTATCCATGATGTCGAATAACAAATTACCCTCTTTGAATTCATTGCGTTGCATTTCAAATGCGGGATCAGAGATAGGAATATCTCTGTAGGGTGCGGTACGATCTTCCTGCATCAAGCGTTCGCCGATGAGTAATTTTATTTTTTCAGGATCTTTTTCTATAGGAACTGCACTGTTTCGTTTCAGAATGTGAAATCCAAATGCCGTTTTGAAAACTGGAGAAATATCGCCATCTTTTTCTAAGGCAAGGATGTTCTTTTCAAATAAGGGATCATAATCGCCCAATTCCATATCAGGAATGATGCCACCTGCTGCTGCTGAGGTCTTGTCTTCTGAAAATTGCAAAGCCAATGAATCGAATGGCTTACCTGCCATTGCAAGTTGGTAAATGGAATCCGCAAACTGTTTTCGTTGCTTCATCTCTTCCGCTTGTGCGCCTTCGGGTTCGCTGATCAGGATCTGGGAGACAATGATTTTATCTTTTCGAGGGCGACTACCATAGCGTTTGAAAATGTGGAGCCCTTCCTGACTTTTGATCGGTGCGGCTATTTCTCCGTCCTTTAGTTGATAAATCGCGTTTTCAAACGCGTAGGGAAGTGTAAACAAACTTATGTATCCGAGGTAGCCTTTAGTTTGAAGCGCATCCGGATCCATCGAAAAACCAATGGCCAATGTTTCAAATGGCATACCTTGATCGAGGCGCTCTTTAAAATCAGTGTACTTATCTGGAGCAAGCAGAATATATCCCACTTCTATTTCAGTTGTGTATCGACTTACTGCTTCGTCGACAATCGGTTTTACTGAAGCAGAATTTAAAATGAATTGCGGTTTGATTTGTTCGGTATAGGCTTGAAGGTCCGCCACCTGATTGGGCAGGGTATCCATGCGAAGGCTCATTGCCTCTTTCACTTTTAATTTAAAGCGGATGTATTGATCGAGGTATTCCTGCAGTGTGATAGGACCACTGCCTTTATTTTTTTGAAAGGAAGCAAGGAATTCCTGAGTCGTTACTGATGTATTACCCACATTGAATAAAACCTGAGCATTGCAGAATGAGCTCAACGTGATGGTGAGGAGTAAGGCGACCAGAATTCTCGGCATATCAAGGTGTTTGGGGTGACTTGCCTCTCATCGTCAGCAACTCATCCATTTGCAGATAAGTAAGTTTTTTTGCCACGATGTTTTTGTTTTTGTCCAGCAGATAGAGCATCGGTGTTTGGTACACATCGTAGAGTTGTCGGTATCCCGGTTGTCCAGCTTGAAGAATTTTTTCACGCGTGGCATCGGTCTGATAAATATGAATCCAATCTTTCAGGTTATGCTTGTGGATGAAGTTGAGCCAGTTTTCTTTTCCTCCATCGGTCATGATGCCCACCACTTTCATTCCCTGTTTTTTCCATTTGTTTTGAAAGATGGAATCGACTTTGGGTACTTCCTCCTGACAGTGACCGCACGTGGGATCCCAGAAGCAGAGCACAGTATAGGGTGCCTGCACTGCGTACAGGGAAAAGTCTTTTCCAAGCGTGTCTATCATCGGTAATTCTGACGCTCGTTTTCCGATCACATTGGCCATCATGGAATACCCGCGATCGAATACAAATTTTCGGTATTGATCGTTCATCCATTTATCTGCTTTGCCGGTGATGTAATATTTTTCAAACAGGTGCACAAATACCGCGTCTTGTCCCATGTACTGGGGATTGATGTACTTGTCCGTCAGACTGGATAAATAAAACTTGAATGCTTCTTCATTGGCAAGTGCCGGTTGCAGGATCCTATCGGCATACAAGATGAGCGAATCACTCATTTGAGGAAGGATATTATTAAAGTAGCGGTCAAACTTGGGTTGCAGAACCGGTGTGCGAATCAGTCGTTCATCTGAAAAGCTCACTCCATCCCAATAATGATCTACATAATAATGATAGGCGTATGCACTATCGTATTTTCCTCCAGGATGCTGTTGAGCAGGCGGAATTTCCGGGTCTTTCAACAACCGAAAAATTGCACTGAGGAGGTGATCGGGATGGTTATTTTGGATCGACTCCCGGTACTGCAACATTTGCAGGTTGATCGTTCTGATTGCTGTGTTGAGGGAATCGCTTTTGGCATTAGGAGCATTGAGTGCGGCTCTTAGTTGGCCCATTTTAGTTCCGAGTTCAACCGACTTCCGTTGGTAGTCGGCAAACAACGCATTTTGCTCCGATCCTTGAAAACGAAGGTTACCAATTGGATCCAAGGTATCGGTGGCGATGGAAAAGCGTTGTTGCTTATCGATGATGCATTCGATCCAGGCGTTTTTTTGCGGATAGACAATCATATAGATTCCGCCCAGTAGGGGTTGATCGCCTTTGAATACCGCCTTACCATCCTGTGCGATGGCAGCGGAGTCCATTATATATTGTTTGTTGCCGAAGTGATAGGCCAGGTAAAAGTAGCCGCTGGTGAACGGTTTGATGGAGGCTGAGATCTCGTAGCCCGATTGAGCCCGGATGCTGAAGCTCAGCAAGAAACACAGCACAGATGCAGTAATGACGCGCATTTTCATCATTTGGGCAAAATTAATCCATAACTTCATAACTCAAAGCCAATTATGCGAAAGCGGAGCAAGCAGGTGTTGGAAGATCTGGAGGTGGTGGCATATGCAGCCGGCGGTAAATCAATTGCAAAACTAGACGGGAAAGTTATTTTCATTGAAGGGGCAGTTCCCGGAGATCGGGTTGATGTTGCATTGAGTAAGAACAAAAAAGATTGGGCAGAGGGTAAGGTCATACGATTGCGTCAAGCTTCCGCTGAACGTGCAACGCCTTTTTGTCGACATTTCGGTATCTGCGGAGGCTGTAAATGGCAGATGCTCCCCTACGACAAGCAGGTGCAGTTCAAGCAGGAAGAGGTGGAGCAACAGCTTAAGCGAATTGGGCGATTGGACATACCCGTGTTGCAGCCGATTGGCGCTGCGCATCACACCCGTCAATACCGGAATAAGTTGGAGTTCACATTCAGTTCCAGAAAATATTTTACTGCAGAGGAATTGCAGACAATGGAGATGCCTGAGGAAGGTCCTCGAGGATTACCAGCTATCCCTGCATTGGGATTTCACGTGCCCGGTTCGTTTGACAAAGTAATCGATATTGAAGAATGCCATTTGCAATCGGAGCCCAGCAACCGCATTCGAAATGGGGTGAAGGCGAAAGCGCTGGAAATGGGACTTTCATTCTATGACATCCGTGCGCATCAGGGTGATTTGCGCAATTTGATCATTCGGTTGTGCACTACCGGAGAGTTGATGGTGAATCTGGTAGTAGGCACCACTGAACGTTCTGTTATCGAGCCGCTCTTGTATTTTTTAAAAGAATCATTTCCGGAGATCACTTCCTTATATTATACCGTAAACACTAAGTTCAACGACAGCATATACGATTTATCACCTGTTTTGTTTAGCGGTAAACAGTATGCCATAGAGCAATTGGGTCGATGGAAGTTCAACATAGGACCTAAATCTTTTTTTCAGACGAACAGTCGACAAGCCGAACTGCTTTACACCATCACCAAAGATTTTGCTGAGTTGGACGGAACGCAGGTTGTATATGATTTGTATTGCGGAACTGGGAGCATTGGAATTTTTTTAAGCGATCAATGTCGCAAGGTGATTGGCGTGGAAACCATTGCTGAGGCGATCGACGATGCTCGGGAAAATGCCCAGTTGAATGGGATAGCCCATGCTGAATTTTTCACGGGGGATGTGATTCGGGTATGCGATGATGCCTTTTTTCAGCAACACGGTC
>JAFMES010000154.1 GCA_017856605.1 Chitinophagaceae bacterium | reverse complement strand
TTATAGCATGAACCCACGTAGAACATTCATAAAGAATTCAGCTCTTGCTAGCAGCACAATTTTATTTTCATCTTTTGCTGATCAGCAAAAAGCAGAACAAAAGAAAATTCGATTCTCCGTAATCAATATCAATCATAATCATATCTATGGTATGTGCAATGCCGTCATTAAAGGCGGAGGAGAACTGGTTGCTGTTTATGCAAAAGAGCCTGATTTGCTTGCATCATTTACAAAAGCATTTCCTCAGGCAAAAGTTGAAACTGATCCTAACGCTATATTGGAAGACAGCAGCATTCAACTCATCATGAGTTCGGGTATCCCGGATGAACGGGCGCCTCTGGGCATTGAAGTAATGAAACATGGAAAGGATTACCTCGTAGACAAACCGGGAATCACTACGTTGGATCAGCTTGCGCAGGTTAGAAAAGTTCAAAAAGAGACAAAGCGGATTTATTCAATTATGTACAGTGAGCGTTTTGAAAACAAGGCTACCGTAAAAGCAGGCTCATTAGTGCAACAAGGTCTCATTGGGAAAGTAGTGCAAACAATCGGGCTTGGTCCGCATCGTATCAATCCAAAATCCCGTCCAGCATGGTTCTTTGATAAAAAGCGATACGGAGGCATCATCACCGATATTGGATCTCATCAATTCGATCAATTTCTTTTTTTTACAGGATCCACAGAAGCGGAAGTGGTTGCATCGCAGATCGGAAATATCAACCATGCTCAATACCCACTGTTTGAAGATTTTGGCGATGTGGTCTTAAAAGGCAATGGAGGAACAGGATACATACGCGTGGACTGGTTTACGCCGGATGGATTGAAAACATGGGGCGATGGACGACTCACCATTCTTGGAACAGAGGGGTTCATCGAAATCAGAAAAAATATCGACATCGCACGTTACCCCAATGGCAATCACCTCTATATGGCCAACAACAAGGAGACGGTTTATATCGATTGCAACAATGAAGACCTCCCGTTTGGACGAGATTTTGTCAATGACGTGCTAAATCGAACGGAAACATCGATGCCACAAGCACATTGCTTTCTTGCAATGGAATTAGCGTTGAAGTCGCAAAAAAATGCACGACGACTATAACCGGATTTCTTGTGATCCCGATTTCAAGTCTACTTTTTTACCCTTCCAAATGAATTCACCATCGGTGCCTGAAGGCAAAGTGACCCGTGCGATTATCCCTTCCGCACCTTGACGCTGCAATTCAACTCGAACTAATCCATTAGGATGAGGTATGTATCCAGAAGCTGACTGCAATTCGCCTAATGCAGGTGCAACGCGTATCGAAGAAAATGCCGGCCGTATTGGCGTGATTCCACATATGATGGCAAAGAAGTCGTAATTGGGACTTGAACTCCACGCATGGCAATCGGATCTCGTAGGCTCCGGCTCTTCAGCAAATGTAGTAAGACCAATATCCAACATATCTCTCCAAGGTTTGAGCTCTCGGTAATACCGATCGGCCATACCCACTTTCTTCAGTGCCCTATTCAAATAGAAACGATAATAAAATGTAGCCTGGCTTAGCGTAGAATCAATCAACACACGCTCCATGATGGATCGTTCCAATGCAACAGGAACACTTTCTGATAAAACAGCCATGATGCTGGCATGTTGACTGAACGTGATCTTCTCAGGTGTATTCGCTACTACTCCCTTTTTTGAATCGTAACACCATTGGAATGTTTGTGCACCTATGCGATCCGCCAATGCACGATACCGCTGCGCTTCATTGGTTTTACCAAAATATGCAAAGAGATCCGCTGCTTGTCGCAATGTATATACATACTGAAAAGATATTACGGATGAATTTCCATCGGTTGCTCCGTCAGGCGTACCACTTTTAAACTTTGTATTCCAGTCCACAAAGTTCCACCACGTCATAGGACCCAACATTTCTTTCTTTGCATCAATCCTCCGCTCATACCAATCCAATACCCCTATCACACCTACAAGCAGTTCAGAAATAAATGCATCGTCTTTTCGGTGCATCCAATAATCATGAATCATGGAAATCCAATACAATGAAAAAGGAGGAATCACTTGAAAACGATTACTGGGATAGCGACCTTGAGTAAGACCTTCTGAATCGCGTGATTGAAAAAAGTCAAGAATGGCTTTACGCATCAACCGATCATCCCCTGTTACATACAATGAGATGAGCGATTGAATGCGGGTATCTCCTTCATACTGCAACTGTTCATAATAGGGGCAATCAAAATAAGTTTCTCCCGCACATAACTGAGCTGTGCGCCAACCTACATCCCATATGGATTGCAGTGAAGGATCACTGCTTTCAAATTTTGCTTTCACCTCAAACGGATATCCAGTCGCTTTGGCAGAAAGTGCGTGTACCGTCAGTGGTTCAGCGCCTGTTTCAATATCCAGCTGTAAATACCGATAGGTCCTGAACCATAAGGGTCGAAATGTTCGTTTATTTCCGTCCGCAATGAAAATGTCATGATTACCAATGATTTCTTTCCCTTCAATTTCATTCCGATTTCCCTTTTCAAATTGTTTAGTGAAAAGCGCTTCTGCATAGGTCAGTTGAATGCTAGACGACTTCCCACCACTTACAGTCAACTCGGGATACGCCACCGTATTGTACTCCTGATCCAACAACAAGGAAACTTTAGAATGAGCCGGAATGGTAATGGGATTGGTAAGTTGCGTAGGGGCGGAACCCATTCCCGTTGTCCTTCGAATTGTTTTGATGGATTGATCACGCTCAAACATCAATGGAATGTTTCTGGGCTTTAACGTCCACATATTATCTGTACCATACCCACTGGCAATGGGTTGAGCAACACGAATGGCAGAAACCCACTGATTATCATTGAACGCAGACTGCTCCCAGTCCCAAGGATACTTGGAAGCATCAACCAGGTCGCCAGGACCGATCACCATGTAACTCCTGGTCTTGGCTCCGTTATCAAGTGAAGTGGGACTGTACGCTTCGTTCCGATAAACTTTCCATGAAGCATTGGTATTCACTTCCTTCTCTGCATCCGTGTTGCCTTGCAATACAAATGCTGTCTGATGAGAGATCTGCGCAACAGGAGCATGCACTCCCATGTTCCATACCAATGCCGCAATCACATTTTCACCCAATTGAAGATGGCTGGATATATCGACCGTCTCAAAATACCAATTATGTAAATCCCCTCTGGCAGGACCACTGCAGACTGGATGTCCATTGACAAATAACCGATATCGGTTATCAGCCGATACATGTACAATATAGCGTGACGGCTTTGTCTTTAACTCGATTTTCTTTCGAAAATGATACACTCCATAATCGCGTTGTACAGCACCCGGGTGACTAATCCAAGAGGCGGACCAACCTTTTCTCAGCAAATCAGGATGAACCAAGGCTGGATCTTGGGCTTTGGAAAATTGAACCAACCAAGTCAAAAAAAGCAACAGTACGATACGCATGACAAGCAGTTTGTGTACCAACAATTTAATTAAATAAATACCGAGCTCCCTATTATTCAGAACAATTTTTCAGTAAATTCATCATTCAACTACAAAACGATCTGCTATGTCAAAACAACCTAGACGACAATTCATTCGCAACAGCTCCATAGCTGCTGCCAGTTTTTTCATTGTTCCCCGCCACGTTATCGGAAAAGGATATACCGCTCCAAGTGATAAACTAAATATTGCTGCTATCGGTGCTGGAGGTAAAGGTCAATCTGACCTACTCAACGCCTGGAACAATGGAGCAAACAATGTTGTAGCGCTAGCAGATGTTGATTGGGATCGTTGTAAAGCTTCAATTGATAAGTTCCCCAATGCAAAAAAATACCGTGATTTCCGCGTAATGCTTCAGGAAAGCGGAAAAGATATTGATGCGGTAACCATATCTACGCCCGACCACTTCCATGCGTATGCCGCAATGGCCTGCATGCAAATGGGCAAACACGTTTATGTACAAAAACCACTGACTCACAATATTGCAGAAGCACGTATGCTTACAGAAGCTGCGCGCAAGTATAAGGTGGTGACGCAAATGGGCAACCAGGGCTCATCCAACCCTGCACAACAAGTGGCAGTCGACTGGTTCGATAAAGGAATGATCGGAACCGTGAATAAAGTGGAGATCTGGACCAACCGACCTGTTTGGCCACAGGGCATTCCTGTGCCAACCGATAAACCTGCACTGCCTGCAAGCATGTCGGCTGCCGATTGGAACTTGTGGCTGGGGCCAGCGCAGTATGTCGATTACAATCCGCTTTATCACCCTTTCAAATGGAGAGGCTGGTGGAATTTTGGCACTGGCGCTTTGGGTGATATCGGTTGCCATACCATTGATTCGGCTTTCCGAATTTTAGGTTTGGGATATCCTACTGAAGTGGAATGCAGCGTAGGACAGGTCTTTATTAAAGACTGGACACCTGAATTTATTCCTGAAGGATGTCCTCCATCATCGCTGGTAGAAATAAAATTCCCTGCTACTAAGAAAAATAAATCGCCATTGAAAATGGTATGGATGGATGGCGGACTTCGCCCCTTCCATCCCGATCAGCTACCGGCCAATGATCCACTGAGCACAGATGGGAACGGTGCAAACGGAGTGTTCTTGCATGGTACCAAAGGATTGATGGTGATTGACATGTATGGTAATCGTCCACGCATTTACCTGAATAGCGGTGAGAAAATTGAAATGCCTCCGGCAGATCCCAATGCTCCAAAATCACTTCCTGAATGGGGGCACCAGATCTATTGGACTGAAGCGTGTAAAGCAGGATTCAATAGCAAAGAACACAAGGCGCTTACTTCTTCCTTCGATTATTCTGGTCCTCTTACCGAAACAGTGCTCATGGGCAACCTGGCAATCAGAAGCTACATGCTGCGCAAAGAAATAAAAGGAGCCAACGGAAGAAATGCATTTGATTTCTACGGAAGGAAAAAATTACTGTGGGATGGAAATGCAATGAAGATCACCAACTTCGACGATGCCAACCAGTTTGTTTCACGAACCTATCGGGAAGGCTGGTCCATCGTTGATAAGTAATCAATCGCAGTAATCGCAAAGGCGTTAAAGTTCCATTCAGTTTAGAACCGACAACGCTGCATCAACGTACGTGTAATTTTCCGGCTGATGATGATGAATCG
>JAFMES010000153.1 GCA_017856605.1 Chitinophagaceae bacterium | reverse complement strand
AGAACTGGTAAATAATATCCTCAAACACAGCAACGCTACATTCATTCATCTCACTCAGAATATCGCAGATGATAAATTCTATATGCGCATCAACCACGATGGTAAAGGAATTACACAAAGCGATTTTGAAAAGATGAATAAAAGCTCCATAGGACTTGGTTTGAAGAATATTCAAAGTAGAATGAAAGTTCTAGAAGGAAATATCCAGTTTGAAAAGGACTCCTCTCAGACATTCTATAAAATAACAGTGGAAATGCCACTGCCTACTGAATCTAACGATTGATCAGTATCTTCGCACAGATAACGCCACAAACCTTAGAAAGAAAAACCAATGAATGTCATTAAAGTTGGCATAGCCGACGATCATAAAATTTTCAGAAAGGGCGTCATATTGTCTCTCCGCCAGTATACCAATATTTCATTTGTCTTCGAAGCTGAAAACGGTGAAGAACTGATGAAAGAACTTGAATCCAATCAACCTGATATCATATTAATGGATCTTAGAATGCCGAACAAAGACGGCGTTGAGACTACGAAAGAAGTAAGCAAAAAATATCCCAATATCAAGATCCTGATATTAACCATGTTTGAAGATGAACGATTCGTTGCTCACCTCATGGAAAATGGAGCAAATGGATACTTACTTAAAAATGCTGATCCGGCAGAAATTAAAAAAGCCATCATGGAAGTGATGGCGAGAGGCTATTACCTGAATAATTTTGTAAACCGCGTACTGCTAAAAAAATCGGCTGCAAAATCAAAATCTCTACCCTCCCTCAATAACGAAATCGAAATTTCAGAAAGAGAAAGAGAAGTTGTACGACTGCTCTGCATGGAATTTACAGCTTCGGAAATCGCACTCAAAATGGACATTTCTCCAAGAACGGTAGAATCCATAAAAGACCGACTCATGGAACGATTTGGTCTCAAAAATACAGCGGGACTAGTATTCTTTGCTGTTAAGAATAACCTGATCGACTGATTTTCAAACCATTCATGGCGTTTAAGTAACTTTGCATCATGAGCAGAAATGGCAAGGTATTGGTTGCAATGAGTGGCGGAATCGATAGCACCGTCGTTGCCCTTATGCTCCACGAACAAGGTTATGAGGTAATTGGAATCACCATGAAAACATGGGATTATGCCTCCTCTGGCGGTTCTAAAAAAGAAACCGGATGCTGCAATCTGGATTCTTTCAACGATGCGCGGGCTGCCGCGGTGCACCATGGATTTCCTCATTACATACTGGATATTCGGGAAGAATTTGGGGATTTTGTTATTGAAAATTTTGTTGATGAATACCTGGCCGGAAGAACTCCCAATCCTTGTGTGATGTGCAATACGCACATTAAATGGAGAGCCTTACTCAAAAGAGCAAATGCGTTAGACTGCGAATTCATTGCCACTGGACATTATGCCAATATCCGCGAAGTAAACCAGCGTTTTGTAATCAGTAAGGGTATCGACGAAACTAAAGATCAGAGCTATGTGCTCTGGGGACTTCAACAGGATTTACTATCACGCACCATCTTGCCTCTTGGAATGTACCGCAAAACGGCTATTCGTCAAATGGCACACGATTTTGGCTATCCTGAACTAGCCAAAAAAAGCGAAAGCTATGAAATCTGCTTTGTACCGGATAACGACTACAGAGGTTTCCTCAAAAGGAATGTAGAAGGACTCGAACAAAAAGTAGATGGAGGAGTTTTTATGGATAAATCCGGAAACATATTAGGCAAACACAAAGGCTATCCGTTTTACACCATCGGCCAAAGAAAAGGATTAGATATAGCTCTTGGTAAACCTGCTTTTGTTACCTCAATCGATGCAGAAAAAAATATTGTTGTACTGGGTGACGAAGATGATCTTTTGAAAAATGAGATGATTGTAAAAAAAGTTAATCTCATCAAATATGCAACTATTGATACACCCCTAGAAGCTACTATCAAAATAAGATACAAGGACAGTGGAAGCGAAGGAATGCTTCATCCGGAAACAGGCGGAATACGTGTATCATTTTATGAAAATGCTAAAGGGATTGCTCCTGGCCAATCAGCAGTATTCTACGAAAATGAAGATGTAATTGGTGGTGGTATTATTTACTAAATAAGGCTGCAAATAAACAGTCGCCTCCCTGCTCAAATGATGTCATGTAACCAGACTTTATCACCTTAAGACCGAGTTCTTCGGTGACAAACCTGACCTGATCTTCATTCTCTGATTGGTATACCGAACAAGTAATGTAAAGCAAATATCCCCCTGAAGATAATGCGGGCACTGCATTGCGAATAATGGACTGCTGCATTTTTGAATAAACAAAAATCTGTTCTTTATCAAAACTTCTCAACCACTCAGGATTTCTCCCCCAAGTACCCGAACCACTACAAGGCACATCCAACATCACCAAATCTATATTCCCTGAGTAGTTACCTTTCATTACTTGTACAGCAAGAGCATTTGATAAATCAATAACAAATGCATCTTCCAGCCGATTGCCCCCTCGCTTTATCCTGCTTTTTAATTCTTCTAAAATGTACTCCCGAATATCTGAGACAATGAGTCTGACATTCCCTGCTGAGTAATGATCAATTGCTAAAAGGGATTTCCCACCACTTCCAGCACAGGCATCCCATACGCGTATAGGAGAACTGGTGAAATCTGGAAAGAATTCTGATATACGCTGTGAACTTAAATCCTGTACTACTATCTGTTTATCTACCTCAAGTATCCCCGATAACTCCACCGATTTATCAAGTCGCAAACAATTTTCCCCTATCCGCTCATAGAAAATTGAATTGTCCTGTAAAGTAGTTTCTACTACTTCATGGAAACCCGGTCTAATTCGAAGGAATACAGGAGAACGACTAAAATGCGATAATAAAAAAGTTGAATGGTTCAACGATCGACTAACTTGCTCAAGCATTGGAAATATGCGGTCCGAGCTGAACCCTGTAAAAGAACGCTCTAAAACCTTGATTTTTTCATCCCTTGAAGATTTCATATGGATCAATGCAGAAGGCAATTGCAAAGCAACTATACCATTATCCTCTACATGAGATAAATAAAAGCCTACTGCTATCTGAAAAGCAATATCACTTCCCTCACACGATTCACCTACTCTGAAATAGCAATAACAGAACTCTGAAATGATCTTCCGATCCCTTGAACCAAATTTTTTATTTTTTCTAAAATACTCCTTTATGAATTTAGGAAAGGGCTCCTTGTAAGTATAACGTTGAATTATACTGCAAGCATTTTTTAAATGAGCGCTAAGGTATTCGCTCATGTTATAAGAAGTTGCATGATTACAATTCGAGAAGAGACTTCACCGGATCTGTTCCAAACAACAGCAATGTGGGATTCTCAAGCAACTCTTTTACTCGGACCAAGAATCCAACACTCTCACGACCATCAATGATTCGGTGGTCATAGCTAAGCGCCAGATACATCATGGGGCGAATGACAATTTGACCATTGACAGCAACGGGACGATCTTGTATTTTATGCATTCCTAAAATGGCCGACTGAGGAATATTGATGATTGGAGTACTCATCAATGATCCAAATACACCTCCATTGGTGATGGTAAATGTACCCCCCTGCATTTCTTCCAAGCTCAGTTTATTATCTCGTGCCTTGGTTGCCAACTCTACCACCCTATGTTCGATCTCGGCCATGGATAGACTTTCAGCATTGCGAATTACTGGAACAACCAGACCCTTAGGAGCTGATACTGCAATGGAAATATCACAATACTCATGATAAATAATTTCCTCATTGCTGATGTAGGCATTAACTGCCGGCCATTCCTGAAGAGCGAATGAACAAGCTTTGGTAAAAAAGCTCATGAATCCCAGGTTTACGCCGTGCAATTCCTTGAATTTATCTTTGTACTTACTGCGGATTTCCATAATTGCACTCATATCCACCTCATTAAAGGTGGTCAACATCGCTGTGGTATTTTTAGCCTCTACCAAGCGACGAGAAACCGTCTTGCGCAATTGTGTCATTTTTTCTTTACGGTCAACGCGACTGAATAAGGCGACTCCAGGCTTACGACCAGGGTGCGATAATGCATCCAACACATCCTGTTTTAGTATTTTCCCTCTCGATCCAGTAGGCGGTATAGAAGTTGCATCTACTTTCTTATCTGCAATTATTGCCGCAGCAACAGGACTTGCCTTTATGTCTTTCTTAGAATTTTCAGCTACAGCTTTTGCTGGCGCTTTTGCTTTTTTCTCTTCCTTTGGAGCATCCACTGCCCCTTCTGGACGCTTAGCAGACTCATCAATTGAACATACTACATCACCGATAGAAAGTGTATCGCCTTCAGCAACCTTAATCTTCAATAGGCCTGCTTTTTCTGCATTGATTTCAAATGTTGCCTTCTCGCTCTCAATCTCTGCTAGTACTTCATCGCGCTCCACCCACTGCCCATCTGTCTTCAACCATTTAGCAAGAGTTACTTCGTTGATCGACTCTCCTACTGTTGGCACTTTGATATCTATCATAATTTTAAATTATTTGATTTTATGAATTTCCGAAGGCACGATCCATTATCTGCTGTTGCTCCATGGCATGCACTTTACTGTAGCCAGTTGCAGTAGCTGCGCTTGATGAACGCGATACGATTGTAAATGGAAAATCAACGAGATTCATTCGCAAAAAAGAAGCAGCACCCATATTCATGGGTTCTTCTTGTACCCATACCCAATCGGCACCCTTATATTTATTGCGAAGTGCTTGCAACTGTTCTACAGGTAATGGATAAATCTGTTCCATGCGTACAATGGCATGATCATTAGCACTGAACTTGGTACGCGCATCTACAAGATCAAAATATATTTTACCCGAACAGAATAGCACCTTTTTTACATCCTTTGGATTCACTGAACCATCATCCACAACCTCCTTGAAACCACCTCTAGTGAATTCACTTACTGCAGAGTAAGAACCGGGATGTCTCAAATTTGCCTTGGGGGAAAAATTGATCATCGGCTTACGGAAATTCCAACTTAATTGGCGTCGCAAAGCATGGAATAAATTGGCAGAAGTAGTAATATTTGTAATTACCATATTGAGCTCTGCACACATTTGTAAGTAGCGCTCCATTCGCGCACTGCTGTGTTCAGGACCTTGGCCCTCATACCCATGCGGCAACAACATCACAACCCCATTCAT
>JAFMES010000152.1 GCA_017856605.1 Chitinophagaceae bacterium | reverse complement strand
ATCCATCATGCCCTATTATTCTATTCCAAAAGGAACAGCATATCCTGAACTGGCCTATGCTTATAATAAACCGGTAATCACCGGACTGCTGCGGGATAGCCTCGGTTTCAAAGGAATCATCAACTCGGATACAGGCCCAATTGAAATGATGCCCTGGGGCGCAGAACAACTTTCAATTCAACAACGCTACAAAATGACGCTGGAAGCGGGCGTCAACATCTATTCCGGGTCAGCAGATCCTACTCCCCTGCTGCAAACTGTCAAATCTGGAATGGTAAATATGCAACTCATCGACAACTCCGTCTACCGCCTGCTAATGGAAAAATTTGAATTGGGACTATTTGAAAATCCATACGTAGATGTGGAATACGCAGAAAAATTTGTCGGCAGTCCCGCGCTTCAAGCCAAAGCCAATGAAGCCATGCGCAAATCCATTGTCTTACTCCGAAACGATAAAGGATTATTGCCAGTGAAGCCGAAAACTAAAATCTACTTTGAATCCTATTTCCAAAAAAGAGGAGCAAGTCCCATCAACATCCAATTGAAAGATGCCGAAAAATACGGCGTTGAATGGGTCAAGACTCCCGAAGAAGCTGAAATAAATCTGCTCTGGATTACTCCAGGTTCAAAATCATTATTTGAATCAGATGGCTCACCTCTTTACCTCTCCTTGTCAAAAAATGGCGTAGATGTAAAACACATTCAAGAAGTGATTTCAAAAAAACCAACCATTCTAGTCATCAATTATACCAATCCCTGGGTCATCGATGAAATCTACAATGATTCAACAAAAGCAATGATTGCAGGGGTACTCGCCACATTTGGTACCACGCAAGATGCTCTTCTGGAAGTGATTACAGGGAAATTTAATCCAGTAGGGAAAATGCCCTTTACCACTCCAATCTCTGAAGAGCAGGCACAACAACAACAATCCGATGTTCCAGGCTATCTCAAAGGGAAACAGTACGGGTTGTTTTGGTACGACGAGGGACTGCGTTACGTCAGAAGAAGATGATCAAAGGATCTTAGCGGCTATAAGTGCGTTGACTACTTTACCCGACCAGTTTTTTGCAATGTATTCGTAATTGCCTTTGATTTTGTATTCGTAAACAGCATTCCAATGTGGGATATCTTTTTCACGATTGTAAAATTCAGTTCGCAATTGTGCGATCTCAACAAGTTTTGGACCACCCGCAATGGGCATGCTTCCGCCTAAATACACATGCATGAATCCGATGCGGACTGGAATGCCAGCACCAACGGATAACGTGGGCGAATTAGTCACAGTTGTTCCTTCCCGCTGAACGGAAAAGACCACCACAGCATCGACTTGCAATTGATCGGCTTTGGCAATCAGTGACTCACGCGTAGCCATATCTTCATCATTGAAATTGAGATAGGATGTTATAGCAGTAATGCCCTTATCCCTCAACGCAATAACTGCATTATCTTCTACCAGTTGCCGAACTTCTTTGTCGCTGATCTTTGCCAACACAGCAACCTTTCGGTATTCGGATTTTGTATACTCAGGAGAAGTCCAACTGCTCAGTAGCTTTTGAGCCGAAACTTCAGACAGTAATCCCATGCAAATAATCAAGGCAAAAACAGTACGCATCATAATGCTAGTTTATAAGTGTATAATTACGAAAGGAAAAGGGACGTATCCCTGTCCATTTCTCAAACCAGTACAAAAATCGTTTTTTAAAGGTAAATCGCTTCGCAGTAGGATCAATTACAACATCCCAATTCTTTTCAGCAATCCGCTGATGCATCACCAGAGGATGAGTACCGGAGAATCGTTCGAGCGAATCGAATTCGTCGTAATTGAAAACTCCATCGAGGTTATCCAATCGTTCCTTCATGGCCTTTCCCATCCAATTGGTACTGAGGGTCCTTAGTTTACGATCCATCAGTTCAGGCGACTTAACCCATCCATAATGGTAGATCTGCGCATCAATCAACTTGCACGGCAGTCGCTTACCCCCAATTCTAAATCCCTGAGCATCGCGAAACGATGAAATCCGATGATTATTGCGGATGATCCGGATCTCACGATTGTACCAACGGCGACTGTCGCCATAATAATCATACGTCCCATAAAAATGAACATATCCAAACACCAATCCCATCACCCGCTGATCATTCAGGTAAGTCTGGCAAGCAGTTTTGATTGTATTATGAAACTGTTCATGAACCACCTCATCGCATTGAATGTAAAATGCCCAGTCCGAGTCCGATGAAATGGAGCGAAAAGCTTTATCGGTTTCAATGGCCATGACTTCGCCACCGGGTAATTTAGATAAGTCCCATTCCGTGTGGACGATTCTGATTTTTTCGGATGGAATAGCAGCAATCAATTCGGCAGTAGCATCATCGCTCTTCCCAATTGCTACAACCATTTCGTCCACTACCGGAAGAATGGATGTAATGGCCTCTACGGCAGGGTAATCGTTGAGAACAGCATTTCGAATGATTGTAAATCCCGAAATCTTCATCGATCAAAAGTAGGATAAGAAAACATCGATGCAAAGCTTATCTTTAGTCATATAATAGTAGCACCGTGAAAAAAATCTTCACTAACCTAACCTTTTGGGTCCTATTGGCCATTACATCGGGAGCCCTGCTAGGACATTTCTTTCCATCATCAGGCGTAGCGATGCAGCCGTTGGGAAAGTATTTCATTGAAGTCGTGAAAGTATTCATCAGTCCCATTATTTTTCTAACCATCTCCCTTGGCATCAGCGGGATGAACGACCTGAAAAAAGTCGGTCGCGTTGGCGGCAAAGCAATCATCTATTTTGAAGTTGTGACCACCTTTGCGCTAATCATCGGGATCGTTGTGGCTCATTTCATCGAACCCGGTCGCGGTGTCAATACCAGCGCCATCGAAGGCGGTGATATATCCAAGTTCACACAGGGAGCAAAGGAATTTTCATGGCTCCAATTTCTAAAAGATAACCTCACCATTCAAGTACTGTTGTTCTCCATTGCATTTGGAATCGTACTGAGCAAACTCAACAACAAGAATAAAATCATTGAGCCGCTGAAATTCATTTCAAAATATGTTTTCAAGGGGTTACATATTGTGATGTTGTTCGCGCCCATCGGAGCGTTTGGCGGTATGGCCTATACCATCGGAAAATATGGTATTGCAACCTTATTGCCACTGGGAAAACTGATGTTAACGGTCTACATTACGATGGCAGTATTCATATTTGTATGCCTGGGACTCATTCTGCGCTATTATAAAATCAGCATCTTAAAATTCCTCAACTACATCAAGGAAGAATTACTTATAGTATTGGGAACTTCTTCTTCAGAAGCGGCACTGCCATCGCTAATGGAAAAATTAGAAAAAATGGGGTGTTCGAAACCAGTGGTGGGTCTGGTAGTGCCAGCAGGGTATTCGTTTAATTTGGACGGCACAACGATTTATTTATCCATGGCCGTAATTTTTCTGGCTCAGGTGTTTAATATCGACTTGACAATTCACCAAATGCTTACAATCATCGGCATCTTGATGATCACTTCAAAAGGCGCAGCGGGTGTGACAGGAAGCGGGTTCATCGTACTTGCCTCTACCTTGAGCGCCATACAAGTGATTCCAATTGAAGGCCTGGCACTTTTGTTGGGTGTGGACCGATTCATGTCAGAAGCTAGAGCCATCACGAACTTCATTGGAAATGGAGTAGCAACTGTTTTTCTTGCCAATCAGGAAAAAGCATTTGATCGAAGAAGAATGGAGGCTGCATTTTCAAAAGAAACCTACGAATACGACCTGGAACAAGCAATATAGAGGAATCAGAGTTTAATCAAATGATCAGCAGCATAGGTGATCATGGGATCCATTGTTTTGTATCGGACCCTGTAGCCCATTCCTTCCACCATACCGACAGCTTGGCGAAATACTTCATTCGACTTATACCGTTGATCAGGATTCAGATCAATATCAATCCACGTGGGACGGGGTAACCCATTTTCACGAATCCACTCTGCAGTTTCAATAGCGTTCCAGACTTCAGTGAGTAACCGATTAGAACGACTTGGCTCACGAACGGTCTTCCAGCGTCTGTATAACAAGTGAGCTCCTTTCCCTTTTTTATACATCGCTACCACAATTGCATAGATGGTACTTTCAGAATAATTCTGAGAATCGCACCCAATCATAATCTCAGTATCGGGATGCGCATTGATGTACTCCTTCACATAGGTAATTAAATCTACCTCTGCTCCGGAACTGATTTTTTTAAAAAATGGTGCTTGACTCATTGCTTGATTATAGGTAAAAATTACACCTAGTTTGGTTGTGCATCATCAACATTTTATTAACATCTTACTTGAGTAAACATTTTATTAATCTAATCGTGATGTGGAATTAACAGCATAAAGGGAATTTTAAAAAAAATTAAAGCTATGTTCCCCAATGACTTAATTAGACATACAAGCAAATTACTTCACCACGGAATTTTCTCGCATTTAACTGATGAAAAAATTACAAAAATTCATCATCTGCTTTTAAAGAATTCTGATACAGATGTATTTTCCTTTTTCGGTTTATGGCGACAAGGTGACTTTAGTTTTGATTTCAGTTCTCTTCAATTGCTGTTAGAAACTAATCTGCTTCTGCAAAAGTATGGACAACCTCATATAGAGAGTGATTTTTTAATGGAGCTATTCGACTAAACCTCTTTCCCAATCAGGTCGCGGATAACGACCGATGAAGCGACTGCCCCAAATACCGCTGGCAGATAGGATATGGTTCCATAGGCAGACCGTTTGAAATTTTTCCCATCCGTCAACATGAGACTTTCCTTTATTGGCTTTTCCGGCGAAAAAACCGCTTTGATGCCTGTACGGATTCCTTTCTCCTTCAGCATTTTTCGTACCTGCTGCGCAAAGGGGCAATTATAGGTTTTGGCAATATCCACAACCTGCAGGCGGGTAGGATCCAATTTTGCACCTGCACCCATACTGCTCACAACGCGCAGTTGATGTTCACATGCCTGAGTAAGAAACGTGATCTTGGGAGTTAAACTATCAATTGCATCTATCACATAATCCGGTCGTGTTTCCATTAGCGCCTCTACCCTATCCGGCTGTATGAACGATTCTACTACAGTAAGCTGGAGTTCAGGATTGATTGAATTCAATCGCTCAGCCATAATCCGGGCTTTTGACACCCCATGGTTGGTGGCCAGTGCG
>JAFMES010000151.1 GCA_017856605.1 Chitinophagaceae bacterium | reverse complement strand
AATCGACCTTCTGCAAGCAGAATGATGTCTTTACCATCTACGTTGTAGATGTCTACCTGAGGCTTGATGGTATCTTTCGTATGGCCATAATTGGTATTCAACCAAGCCACATCAATTTCAATATCAAAGTGTCCAATGTTGCACACGATGACCTTGTCTTTCATTGCTTTGAAATGTGTGCCGGTGATCAAATCGCGACAGCCGGATGCTGTAACAACGATGTCTGCCTCTTTCACAGCATCAGCCATTTTCTTTACTTCAAATCCATCCATGGCAGCTTGGAGAGCGCAAATTGGATCAATCTCAGTAACAATAACGCGGCAGCCTGCTCCTGCTAATGAAGCGGCAGATCCTTTTCCAACATCACCGTATCCACCCACCACTGCAACTTTACCAGCCAGCATTACGTCTGTTGCCCTACGGATAGCATCCACAAGCGATTCCTTACAACCGTATTTATTATCGAATTTCGATTTTGTTACAGAGTCGTTTACATTAATGGCAGGCATTGGTAAGGTTCCTTTTGCAACACGCTCATACAAGCGGTGTACGCCTGTAGTTGTTTCTTCAGAAATACCTTTAACGTGTTGAACCAATTCTGGATACACATCCAGAACCATATTGGTGAGGTCGCCACCGTCATCCAAAATCATATTCAATGGTCGGTCAGCACCACCAAAGAAAAGCGTTTGCTCGATGCACCAATCGGCCTCCTCAATGGATTGGCCTTTCCATGCAAAAACTCCTATGCCTGCGGCTGCAATAGCAGCAGCAGCGTGATCTTGTGTAGAGAAGATATTGCAGGAGCTCCATTTTACTTCTGCACCCAATGCAACGAGGGTTTCAATTAATACGGCGGTTTGAATGGTCATGTGCAGGCATCCTGCAATGCGGGCGCCCTTGAGAGGCTGACTCGGTCCATATTCTTCACGAATGGCCATAAGTCCGGGCATTTCAGCTTCTGCAAGCCTGATTTCTTTGCGTCCCCATTCTGCAAGGGTGATATCTTTTACTTTATAGGGAAGGGCAAAATCCAGCTGTTTGTTTGCGGTGGTTGACATACGTTTGAAAATTTTTGCAAAACTAACCCTAATTGCCTAAAATCCCTAATTCTGTGGAGGCTTTAAAGGCTCAATACCAGGATATAATCGTCCATATAGAAATTGTTTCCTATATCAACGACGACTTCGGATTCTTTGATAAACCCCATTCGTTTATAAAAGCCTATGGCTTGGTTGCGCTTATTTACGTTGAGCTCAATTTCCTTGCCCCCCTTGGATGCTACTTCATTGCATATGGTGCCGAGCAATGACTTGCCGCATCCCTTTCCATGGAGTATAGGTAGCACATAGAGTTTGTGAAGTCGAAAACGGTGAGGTTTCTCAATTGAATGTTGCGAAAACGAGGCATAACCGCTGGGGGCTCCATTTTCTATCAAAAGCAGAAATTGGTGTCCCAGTGTGGTCATTTGGTTAGTTAGTGCTTGTTCGCTGTACATGAGCTCGAGCATGTACCGAATTTGCTCCTCCGATATGATGGATGGATAGTATTCCATCCAGATCTGTTCGCTCAATTTGCGTATGATGGGTATGTCGCTCAGACCAGCTTGAACTATCGCCATGGATCGATTTGTGTGAAGTTAATAATTTGAAAGATGCGCTTCAGTGAAGTTTGCTAATTTCAGTTACTTAAAATTTTCAATGGTGAAGCTATTGTACTTGGCAATTTTCTTTATTGTTCTTTTTGGACGCTCATCGCGCGATGTTGAATGGTCGGAATACCTAGGAGGTGCCGACCGGAACCATTATTCTTCTCTTGACCAGATCAATAAGGAGAATGTGCATCGACTAAAAAAAATATGGGAGTTTCATACTGCAGATACATCCGGTCAAATGCAATGCAATCCCATTATGGCCGACGGACTGTTGTATGGCACAACGGCATCCATTGAAGTCTTTGCCTTGGATCCTTCAACTGGAAAAGAGGTGTGGCGATTTCAAGATGCCAGTAACCGAAAATGGTACAGTACGAATCGAGGGGTAAGTTTTTGGAAAAAAGGAAGGGATGCGCGCATACTGTTTACTGCAGAAAGTTGGTTATATGCGCTTGATGCAAAGACCGGAAAGCGAATTCAATCATTTGGCGATAGTGGTCGGGTGAGTTTGAAGGCTGGACTGGGAGAATTGTCCAAAAACAAATTTGTTATTTCCTCAACACCGGGGGCGATTTATGGTAATACCATCATCATGCCTCTTCGCTTGTCGGAAAGTGCAGGTGCTGCGCCTGGTTACATTCAAGCGTTTGATGTGGTGACTGGAAAACTCACTTGGGTATTCAAGACCATTCCCCATCCTGGTGAAAAAGGCTACGATACCTGGGAGCCAGAAAACTACCGCAACGAATATGTGGGAGGTGCTAATTCTTGGTCGGGCATCAGCATTGATCAACAACGGGGAATTGCTTATGTTCCAACTGGCTCTGCTGCGTTTGATTTTTATGGAGGGAATCGTAAAGGCAATAACCTGTTTGCCAATTCCTTGTTGGCACTACAGGCAACCACTGGGAAGTTGCTATGGCATTTTCAATTCACGCACCACGATGTATGGGACAGAGATCTTCCGGCGCCACCCAATCTCATAACGGTTACTCGTAATGGCAAGCAGATTGATGCAGTTGCTCAGGTAACAAAACAGGGATTTGTTTATGTATTTGATCGCGAGACGGGAGCTCCGCTGTTTGATATCAACGAGGTGGAAGTGCCCACCAATGGCTTAAAAGGCGAAGTGCTTTCAACAACACAGCCGGTTCCAGTTTTGCCGGCTCCATTTGCACGACAATCCATTACCGAAAATGAGATCAACCCATGGTCGCCAAACCGAGATGAACTGATCCAGAAATTCAAAACAATCCGAAAAGAGTTTTACGCTCCTCCTTCCTTGGAAGGAACTCTGATCTTTCCTGGTTTTGATGGCGGAGCAGAGTGGGGAGGAGCCGCATTTGATAAGGAGTCGGGACTTCTTTTCGTAAACTCAAATGAGATGCCTTGGATATTGACCATGAAAAACATAAACAACACTAAATCAATTTCTAGTGGAGCTTATGGGAAATACTGCATGAGCTGTCATGGAGCCCAAATGCAAGGAAATCCATCTAGCGGATTTCCCGCATTAGTGGATGTAGTTAAGAATAAAAGTAGGGCCATGGTTGAACAAGTGATTCGAGGTGGAAAAGGAATGATGCCTGGCTTCCCCGGGCTTAGTCAAAAAGAGATCGCTGATGTGCTGGATTATATGGAAGGCAAAAAAATTGCCACATCCAATGAGGATGAAGACGAAGATGATTCTTCCTTACCTTATGGGTTTACCGGTTACAACAAATGGTTGGATAAAAGCGGCTATCCTGCAATTGCTCCACCGTGGGGAACATTGACGGCAATTGATATGAATAGCGGTGCGCACCGCTGGAAAGTGCCTTTGGGTGAATACAAAGAATTAACAGCAAAAGGCATACCTCCAACCGGATCTGAGAATTATGGTGGTGCGGTGGTCACCAAGGGGGGTCTTCTTTTTATCGCTGCCACCCGCGACGAGAAAGTACGGGCCTTTGATAAAGAAACAGGAAAGTTACTATGGCAGTCTGATTTACCGGCTTCAGCCCACGCAACGCCAACCACCTATCGCTATAAGGGGAAACAATATTTCGTTTTAGCATGTGGTGGTGGTAAATTGGGGACCAAAAAAGGCGATAGTTATGTGGCATTTGGGTTGGAAGAGTAATTCAACTTTCATTTATTTTTTTGTGGTCACCAGTATGTTGACCTCATCGTCTTTGTATGCACAGCGGTTCGGAGCAAATCCTGCGGCATTGAAGTGGAAGCAAGTGGATAGTCCCGGTTTTCGTTTGATTTTCCCTGAAGGACAACAACGGAATGTGCACGCCATCACCCAACGGCTTGCTCAATCGGATGCCATATTGAATGGCAGACTGGGGAATGAGGTAAAGAAAATTCCTATCGTTTTACAACCACTGCCCCTGGTTTCTAACGCGTATGTGGGATTAGGTCCCTGGAGAAGTGAATTCTACATGTTTCCACCACAGAACTCACTTGAACTCGGATCCAATGCATGGTCCGAAAACTTGGCGGTACATGAATACCGGCATGCGCATCAGTTTTCAAATTTTAGAAAAGGAATTTCTCGAGTGGGATATTGGGTTGCAGGCGAACAGGGGCAAGCACTACTGAATTCTGCCTCAGTTCCAGATTGGTTCTTTGAGGGTGACGCAGTTTATCATGAAACACGGTTACTCTCTCAGGGAAGAGGCCGACTTCCCATGTTCTTTGATGCCTATCATGCTTTGTGGAAAGACAACAGAGTCTATAGTTTTCAAAAACTCAGAAATGGTTCGCTGAAGCATTTTGTCCCCAATCATTATCATCTTGGCTACATCTTAGTAGCGCATGGCAACAATGCATACGGAGATGAATTTTGGAAGAAGGTCACTTCAGATGCTGTTCGCTACAAAGGACTTTTTTATCCTTTTCAGCGGGCAATTAAAGTTCACAGTGGAAGAACATACAAAGAATTTGTAGCAAACGCCATGAACGAATTCAAGCAAACTACTGTCTCTTCTCCAGATGCTTCAACTAAGGTGAATAAAACTACTCGGGTAACAACTGACTACCAATATCCTGTTTTCCTGGATCAGGATTCCATTTTGGTTTTGAAAAAGGCTTACAATCAGATTCCCCATTGGGTCATCATTCATAAAGGGCAATCCAAACGGGTAGCTACAAAAGAAATTGGTTACGAAGATTACTTTACCTATAAAAAAGGATTTGTAGTCTATACCCGGACCACGTTTGATGCGCGATGGGCCTGGCGTGAGTACAGTGAAATTGTTTTGAAGAACATCTTTGATCATTCTCGGGAAGTACTGTTAAAGAAAGGTCGTTATTTCTCACCGGATTTATCCAATAGCGCGGAGCAGGTGGTAGCAGTGAATGTCAGTCCGGATGGCTTGAGTGAATTGCACATCATTGATCGTGCTACAAAAAATACCGTACACCGATTTACAGGTATGAGCGAAGATTACCTCAGTTATCCAGTATTCTCAAAAAATGATGAGCAGATTTTTTTTATCGCACGAAAACCTGATGGAAGAAGCGGTATTTATGCTTGGCATCCAAATGGCCAGGAAATTCAAACAGTTCTTGCTCCA
>JAFMES010000150.1 GCA_017856605.1 Chitinophagaceae bacterium | reverse complement strand
AAAATACACAAGGCGTTCTCTAGTAATCAGTAGGACACTGAGTAACACGGCCCGTAACTTCTGTTGCGGGCCTTTTTTATTGATGCTGGAGAAAAGTTATTCATTACACTGTATCTTTAAACATCAGTCAATCTTAATACATCTACAATCTGAGTCATGAAGAAAAGAATTCTGATCCTCGTTGCATGCGCATTTGCTTTATTCTTTGCAGCTCTGTTGGTCAACACTCAACGGGTTGCCAAAACAGATGACTATATTGGATCGATGGTCCCAATCGAAAGATTTGACTCAGCAGCATCACACTTGAGTCAGGCTATTCAGATCAAGACCATATCATTTGGCGATACCCTGCCCATCGATACCGCAGAGTTCATAAGATTCCGACAGTTCATGGAATCTACGTATCCACTGATGCATAGTCGACTGGAACGCAAAGCCTTCAACGAATTCAGTTATGTGTTTACCTGGAAAGGCAAAGACAGTTCACTCGCCCCGTATGTCTTGATGGCCCACGTTGATGTAGTTCCCGTTGAAGCAGTAGCAGAAAGCAAATGGAGCCATCCGTCCTTCAGTGGCAAAATCATCAATGATACCATTTGGGGAAGAGGAGCGGTAGACGATAAAGCCTCAGCCATCGGAATCATGGAAGCGGTTGAACATTTATTACAAGCAAATTATACTCCGGAACGAACCATCTACCTCTGCTTTGGACACGATGAAGAAATTGCAGGCAGACGCGGTGCAGCCATCTACTCAAAGTGGTTTGAAGAAAATGGTATACGACCCGTCTTGGTTCTCGATGAAGGAGGAATGATTGATACCGAAAAATTCAAAGATGTAAATCGACCCGTAGCAGTAATCGGTACAGGCGAAAAGGGGTTTACCAATATTGATCTGACTGTAGAAATCCCCGGAGGTCATTCTTCGCAGCCTAACAAAGAAACTGCCATTGATATTCTTAACAAAGCAATTGGAAAGGTTCGACAAAAACAAATGCCAGCATTGATGACGGGGCCTGTCAACGAACTCTTGCTCCGAACTGGCACTGAACAATCTTTCCTGACGAAAGTCGCCATGAGCAACATGTGGCTTTTTGAAAAAGCCATAATCAAGCAAATGGAAAAAAATAACCAAACCAATGCAATGGTTCACACTACCTTGGTCCCTACCATTGTGCGCTCGGGTATCAAAGACAATGTGATCCCTTCCATTGCTAAGGCAACATTTAATAGTCGCATTCTACCGGGACAAACCAGCGATGATGTACTGAATTTTGTAAAGAAAGCAGTAAACGATGATCGTGTAATCATAACAAAGCAAAAGATCTCATTATTTGAGGCATCTGCTACTACTCCTTCAGATCATCCGGAATACAAAAAAATTGAATCGACAGTACAGCAACTTGTACCCAATGTACTCGTCTCTCCCTATTTATTGATTGGCGCTACTGATTCTCGTTATTTCAGAGGATTCAGCGATGCAGTATTGAACTTCACCCCCATGCAAAATGTAAAGGGGTATCACGGAATCGACGAACGCATCGGAGTAGAGGACTTGAATAGAATGATTACCTTTTATAAAAAGATCATCACGTCAGGAAAGTGATCATTCCTAATTGATCACCAAGCTTCAAGTCCCAATAACTTTTTACCAAGCTCAGTCAGCTCTGCTGTACTGTACTTGGTTTTTTCCCAATTCCGGGGGTCACCTGGAAATGCATATCCCTCTGGTGCAATGCGATCACGCCAGGAATTGATGCGCCATTGACGAAGCTGCTCGTTATCCTCTTCAGCTGGCATCATTGAAATGTATTGCGCAATTCTTACTTTATCCTTGCTGTTGTTGGCGCGAATACCATGAGGTTGAAGACTATTGAATATCAATAAATCACCTGCTTCCAGTTTCACTTTTGTAGGCGTAAACCCTGTAGTATCCGGTAAAAAGTGATTTCGATCTTCCGGTTGCGTCAACTTCCAAGTATCGTATGTGCGGAAAAGTTCCGGTATGCATTGAAACCCTCCCATATTCTCATCCGTTTGATCCGCCAATGCCAAAACACCTTGTACGTTCACAGGCTTTGTATCCGGATCATAATCCCAATGAATGAATGCCTTGTATTCATGTCCAGGCCGAATTGGAAAATTCAAATTTGCACGATCTATCGTAACCCATAATTTTTCCGTCCCCCAGATATCAACAAACGCATCGTACACCCGCTGCATCTGACGATTATTCCATAAAAACTGATTATTGTAACATTCCACCATCCCAGTATTCGCCAACTCTTTCATCTTCATTTCTGCACGAGGCTCGGTGTACCAAGTAGAAGGGTCGTTGGCATCCTTCTCTTCAAATTCCCACAGGAATGCAGCAGTGGCCAATGCCTGCTCACGGGGAACGGCCTGCTTGATAACTATGTATCCGTTATGCACCCAGAAGTTCCATTCTTCTTCACTCAACACGCGAAGGGATTTCCCATTGGAACGATCATTGAGCTTGATTGCACTGCTCTTGGCAGTCGATGGATTACCGGGAATGTCCTTGTGCGCATTGTTAGGTGCCATCGTTGGAGTCATCGTGGGGACCATAGTAGGTTGCATGGTAAATGTTTTAGTACATCAAATATCGAGAACCCTAAAAGGAAGAACATCCACAGAATTAACCATTTTTTGTACTGTATTGATAATTATTATTGATTTAAGTATAATTATGGGTATTTTAGTGTTAATGCGACTCCAACTCGAATCCATCCAGCCTGATTCCGGAAGTTCATTTAGAATCTTGCTTACGCCCAATCTCAATACCATTTATTTCTGGCACTTCCATCCAGAAATCGAGTTGGTATATGTTGAAGCTGAAAAAGGTACACGGCATATTGGTGATCACATCTCTGCATACCATGGCAGTGATCTCGCATTGATTGGATCCTATATCCCACACCTGAATTTTGATTACGGTGTAAGCTCGACCGTCAATACAGTTGTAGTACAAATGCAAGAACATTTTTTCGATGATAAACTGGCAGGTATACCCGAGTTTAACTCGTTGCAATTATTGTTTGAAAAAGCGCGATCGGGTTTGGCATTTGGAGAAAAAGCAAAATCTCTAGTCAGTGATCGTTTAAAAAAAATACATCAGGTAGACCGATTCCAGCAATTCATGGAACTATTGGAAATTCTTCATTTGCTGGCCAATTCGAACGACTGGACCGATCTCCGATCGAGTCCGATTTCCAATGCATCACTGATCAAACAGCACCAGCGGATTCATAGCGTATACCAACACATTGAAGAATCTTTCACGGAACCTATTGACACTGCAGCAATCGCAAAAAAAGTAAATATGAGTCTTCCTGCGTTTTGTAGATACTTCAAAAAAACAACGCGACTGACTTACACCGATTTTGTCAATCAATACCGAATCAATTACTCGAAAAAACTTCTACTACAGGGAATGAATATTTCAGAAGCCTGCTTTGCTTCTGGCTTTGAAAATCTATCCTATTACAATCGACTCTTCAACAAGATCGTCGGAATGAATCCTTCGTCATTTCGAAAACAACAGTTGAGCAGTACTTCTACCGAAGCAAATCTCGATTGAGATCCTTAAGTGTTCGGCATCCGCTCAGCGCCATGGCAAGATCCAATTCATCGCGTAACAGAGCGAGTGCTTTTTCAACGCCAGGTTGTCCCCCTGCTGCCAACCCCCACAATACAGGCCTTCCCACCAAAACGGCTTTGGCGCCCATCGCCAATGCCTTCATGGCATCGGTACCCCTACGAATTCCTCCATCCATTAAAACGGTCAACTGATCGCCCACTGCATCTACAATCGGAGCCAGCACGTCGATGGTTGCAGGCGCACTGTCCATTTGTCGACCGCCATGGTTGGAAACCAGCACGCCTTTTACACCGTGCGAAAGGGCTTTCGTTGCATCGTCAGCGCGACAAACACCTTTAATCACAATGGGAACATTCGTAATGCTGGCCAGCCAATCCAAGTCCTTCCATTGTAAAGTTGCATCCAGCATCCAGGCAAATGACTGCCCCAAACCGGCTCCTGAATTTCCTTTCTTCACCCCATCTTTATCGGAGGGAATTAAGTTGATTGCTGATAAGCCTTCAGGCAAATGAAATCCATTGCGAACATCGCGTTCTCTTCGGCCCCACAAAGGAGTATCAACAGTCACTAATAACGCCTTTGCTCCAGCAGCAGTAGCGCGCCCAACCAAATCACGCGTGAATCCTCTATCCTTATTGATGTACAATTGAAACCAAAAATTTCGATTGGCAGCAACCGACACATCTTCAATCAAGGTAGTAGAAAGACTGCTCAACGACATCAATGTGTTGGAAGCAACTGCAGCTCGGGCCGTTGCCAGTTCCCCATCCGGGTGTGCCAATTTATGAAAGGCTGTAGGTGCAATCAAGATCGGAAACGCAACTTTATGTCCAAATACCGTAGTAGAAAGATCTCGATTTTGAACATCCACCAACACCTTGTAGTGGATCTTGTATTTTTCATACGCTTCCCGATTGGCTTTCAACGTTGTTTCATCCCACGCACCACTTCGATAATAATCGTACGCCATTTGCGGCAACCGCTCTTTGGCCAATTGTTCCAATTCAAAAATATTCAGCGCATCGAGTGGTTTATCGGTAGATGAAAAAGAAGAAGGGGCCGCTTGCGCTTGCCCCTTCAATGCATTTCCGATAGTAAACCCTCCAGCTGTAAGTAGAGAACGTTTAAGGAAACTATGTCGGTTCATATGAAAAGTTATTGAACAACGTATTCAGCAGTGATGCTGTAAGTCGGAGTTTGTGTAGTGCTGATAACTCCCTTACTCTCATATGCTGCCACTGCCCCATCAATGGTTATTGCCACTCTACAATTAGAACTTCCAGTAACCGACATTGTAACAGCAAGCTTGTTGCCTGGTTTCAAGTCCCAATTGTCCTTATTATATATCCATACATTATTAGCAAGTGATGCAGTATTTGTTGAAGAGGTTGGAGTGGTATATGTAATCGCACCGGTTACCACTGCTCCAGGCGCTGGTGTGCACTTACAATCGTATGCCACATCCTTTCCCTCAGGCACTGGTTGTGATTCATTTTTACTGCAGGACGAAAAAAGTGTTATTACAATCGTAAAAAATAAAAGTGTTCTCATATTTAATAAATTTTTTCTTAGTTAGATAAAAATATATAAAAAATTAATAAAAATCGCTCGGCGGTTCACATATACG
>JAFMES010000149.1 GCA_017856605.1 Chitinophagaceae bacterium | reverse complement strand
ATTGCTACAATTATAAACAACGAAGGGGCATAAGAATCCCAGCTAGACATTTCATTGAAACCTATACTTCTACCAAAAGCTTGATGGCTCATCCAAACTGCTACCAGGAGTAATACATCAGATAGCCTAAACAAGGAAACTACTTTAAAGGCATTTTTGACGGGCAGATAACGCTCTCTGTAAAATCCAATCAATAAAAAAGAGGTAATCCCAATGATTTCCCATCCCATGAATAACATATCAAAATTACCAGAGAAAATAATCAGATTCAGTCCAAGTAAAAACAATAAGATACTCGTAAAAAATCGCTTGTACCCAGGATCACGGTGCATATAAAAACGACTGAAGATGGCAATCACCATGCCTATAAATCCAGAAACCCAGCCATATACAACTCCATTGATATCCAACATCAATTGTATACTAAAAGTAGTATGCCCACGATGATAAAATTCAGGGGAAGAATAGAGCAGAATGCTTTCGGGTTGCACAATCCAATAAACTGTTAGAACTATTGTTATCAAAAAAGAAAAAATAAATGTTATCAATGCAGTATAAAAAAGTTGACTTTCTTTTTTTCGAGAAAAAAGTTGAGAAAGTATTGTGCCAACGAGTGGGATTATGATCTGAAGGAATAATAGCTGTTGCATAATTTTTACTTTAGCAGGTGTACTGGTATGTTTTCTTGGGTTGCATGGAAAATGTGATTCGTTTCCATTTCCATTGCATTTTCAATCAATTTGTGAATATCATCAACAACAGGAAGATTACTTTGTACAACCTGATACGCTTCAAATGAGTCATTTTTAAAATAGTAGAATTGTTTTGTATTAGGATCCAATGCCACCAGATGAACCCATTCATTTGAAAACCATTCGTACAGTTCTGGTAAACGCTTTATTGTATTTAAAATGATATCAGGTTGGTGTTCTACAATCATGAGGAGTCGTATAGGGTCGTGTACTTCAATCATTTGAAGAGGTAAGCCCGGTCGGAGATCACCATCGCTGCTGTTAGCAACCCCTATCAGTCCCATAACGTTATGAGGTAATTTTGTTCCTGCACCAAATTTTTGATTATCAACTCTGGAAAAGTAATATTCGAGGTTAATTCCTCCGCATACAATTGGCAATGGTTTTATGACACCAAATAAAATATCCCCTGTTGGATCAATAGAATAGTCGTAGGAGTTCAAAAAAGCCCTTCGATCAAGAAACAGATCTTTTATTGAAGCTCTTCTGCCTACAAAACACAAGGCGTTGGTTCCGTGTCCCAATTCTGGACGTGGTTCAAAAAAAGATACGGAGCGTTCTTGTATTGCTTTTCTAATCTTCTTCATATCCAATGAAGTATCAATTGAAGCAAATCTTCTGGACCGCTCTTTTGCATTGAGATCTAATGCATTCTCAAATATCTCCTTATTTTGAAGGTGGCGATTTTTATTTGATTCATTTAGGATGTCTTCATCATAAAAACCTATGATGTCACTTGCAGTATCATGCATGGCCCCAATGAACTGGGTTTCTTTAGGTATATCAATGCCCCGAGAAAATAACAATGCCCGCACCTGAACATGGTTAGCCATGAATGCAAACACTCGTGCATTGACGGCTCCCGGTCTTCCGCTGCATGCACCACAATCGTGTGCTCCATGGTGTGGATTATTTGCACTGCTGGAACCGTGTGATAATAGATATACTATTGATGAAATATTTTTTATTAGCCCAATTGCTTTTAGAGTTGCTTCAACTCGATTTGCCATTTCTTCAATTGTGAACCCCACCTGCAGTCCTTGAACCATTCTATGTTGATCTGTATTTTCTATAACCAATCGTGATCCTTCACCCATATGGGCAAATGCGTTGGAAATCGCTGGAGTCATCTTGGGTCTTAGTAAATTCATCATCAATTTTACTCCAGCAATGAATCCTCCAGCTAATGAATAAAGAAATCCCTCTAGCGCAGTGTGTGTTTTTTTAGTATATAATAATTCTTTGTGAATCGGAAGCTGACCTCCTTCTTCTATAATTACGTGTTTTGGAGTAACAGGAGCGGGACAAAGTTTTTCTAAAAATTTACCTCCACTTGGAAGAAAGAAAAATTCCACACCAAAAAACCCCGGAGAACCAAAAGTCTCTGAGCGTGGATCAATTGATTCTACATGCCGTCTCAATGAACATTCGCGCTCATCAATGCAAAAAATGGCTTGAAAGGTAGGGGGTTGCTGTAAAGGGTTAGTGGTTCTGGATGCAACATTAGAAATGCCTGCTAATACCTGATCATAATAGCTCCACTCAAAGCTTTTTTGCCAAAGCATCATTATGGTAGTGTATTCAGTCTCTGGTACTTCAGCAAACAATGCAACTACTGGAATCTCATTTTGAACAGACAAAGGTTTCCAATCTTCCCCCAATTGATCTGTAATGCGATCAATTTCTAATAACAATTCAAAAAAAATCAAATCGTGTAAACTGATTTTTTTGCTATATAATAATGTATGGGGCTGATCTTCTACAACAGCCACCATTCCTGACCATCCATGATGAGAAAACTGTTGATCAAACAAATATTCTTCGTAAAGTTCAGCATTACCCACTAGCAAATCCAAGAGATCTTGTATAGTCGTCTGATCAGAAAAAAGTAATTGCTTCGCTCTTTTTGTTTTAAAGAAACTTGATAAACTCTCTGATTCGAGTGAACGTACTGCTGCTAAAAATCCTTTGTCAACATCTGGGAAATGCCAAATTGCAATTCCCTGATCCAAATAGCTACATAGTATTCTAAACAGTAATGGGTGAACCAAGTTGTCTAAATCAACTCCATAGGCCGATTTCCAATACGCTCGAAGTCGCCCAATTCTAAACGAATTGGAAATGGAATACGTTTCATGAAACATTTTATACTTCCACTCATTAAGAGCCTGCTCTCCTGCATGATCAGTCAAAACTTTTTCCAAAGAAGATTTAGTTATTCTTCCAAGCAAAAACAACTTACGGTAGTCTTCTAATTCAAGTGTAACCTGATAACCGAATATTTTTGAAGCCTTAAAAATGGCATCAAAGAATTTCATGTTTTGAAAAGCGTGTAGTGTATTGTGATGAATAAAATCACGAATGGGAGTCTGAGTGGGCAAATAATGCTTAAGAGACATTATGATGTCCTGCTCATTAAATTGAGCGAATGAATCATTATTTTTTCTTATCATAAATAAATTATATTCCCGGATGGAGTTGAATCACTTTTTTTCTTGCGGCGTGCATATGATCCGAAAGCTTTTTATGATTACTCAGTCCGGTTATTTCAAAAGTTCCTCCCGTAGATAAATAATCATTTTCGAAATAATGCAGATTTTCAAGTACGGAATGGTCAACAAACCGAGTAGTATTAAAGTCGAGTTCAATATTCATGCCTTGGGGAATTGCATCCAGCTTAGCTTTTAATCCCAGGTAATTGGTAAATACGGCAGAATGTTCTACTCGAACCAAATACTTTTTATTATTGAAGCTCACTTCAATAACTGGATTGAATAATGAACGAATAGGTGTGCCATGTATCACATGAAAGAATAATTCTACAACCATTCCAGCAGCAATACCAATAAGTAAATCCTCATACAACGTGAAGAAAATCGTGATTAAGAAAACAGCAAGTTGTTCTTTCCCGATTTTGAAAATATGTACAAACTCAGAAGGATGCGCCAAACGTATACCTACTGAAATCAACATAGCTGCTAAAGCAGTATTGGGTATCAATTCAATCAAATGGACGGCAAACAAAACAAAAACCAGAATAAATGCCCCATGGAAAAAATTCGCCCAACGAGTTTTAGCTCCATTTGCAACATTTGCAGAGCTCCTTGCCACTTCAGATATCATAGGCAAACCACCGAAAATACCTGCAAACATGTTCCCAAAACCAACTGCAATCAAATCCTTGTTGGGATTGGATTTGCGTTTGTAAGGGTCCATGAGATCGATTGCTTTAACTGTGAGTAATGACTCAAGTGATCCAACCAGTGCAATAGCAATAACCATTTCTATAAAAACACCAGTTTGAAAAACACCTGAAAAATCAACATTGAAGCGAATATTATCCAAAAGATTGCCAATATGAACCAAGGCATATGCTGGCTCCGTATGCTGAAAATCCATCATTAGTTCAGCAGGAATAGCTACCACTAACACGACTAAAGCAGCTGGAATTTTTTTGAAAAGATTTCCGGGTAGTTTATTCCAAAACATCATGATGAGAAAACTCATCACACCAATGAGCGTTGCTTTGGGATCCAGGTGTTGCACAAAGGATGGTATCATGGAAAGCAATGCAAAAGGAGACTTCCCTCTAGAGATGGCAGGATCTATATCCAATAAAACTGGTATTTGTTTTAAAATAATGATCAAGCCAATAGCTGCCAGCATTCCATGCACAGCAGAAAGTGGGAAAAAGTCAACCAGCTTACCCCATTTAAATAGTCCAAAAAGTATTTGCAGTAAACCGGCTACTACAATTGCGCCCAACGTAAGTTTCCATCCCAACTCCCCACCACCAAATGAGTCAACTGCTTCCAGTATGATTACAATCAGTCCGGCAGCCGGACCTTTAATCGTTAATGGAGATCCTGCAAAAAAGCTCACTAAGATGCCTCCCACGATTGCAGTTATTAATCCCATCAACGGAGGAAATTCTGACGCCTTGGCAATACCTAAACTGAGTGGAAGAGCAAGAAGAAAAACGATAAAGCCTGAGGTTGCATCGCTGCTAAAATGCTCCCGCATTCCAGCGAACCCCTCACGGGGTAATTTTATTTGTTGTTGCATATGAATTTATTTTCACGATTGAATCGGGTTAAATGCCTTTAAGGCAGATCGATACAATCGGAAAATCAAATTCTATATACCCGTATATATTGATGCAGGTGACAATTGCACAGCTGTAGATTTATGGAATTGCTGTAGCAGGTCGTATGATGATGATCTAAATTTAAATGTGGTGTAAGAGCTCTTTCAAATACTTTTTCAGAAGAATCTTCTATCGACTCATCTTCTTCAATCGTTTCAACATCAGATAAATTGAGAAAAACAGTAGTGGATTGTTTTTCAGAAATAGTTACAAAAGAACCCTCAGTATCATTATTGGGTGAAGATTGATAGTGCGCAGCTACTACTAAAAGGCATTGCGAGAGAAAGAAAAGTAATACAGATATTGATCTGATAAGCCTGCGCATAAAACAAATTTACAAGCTTTTGCTCATTTA
>JAFMES010000148.1 GCA_017856605.1 Chitinophagaceae bacterium | reverse complement strand
AGGGACAGAAGCTCTGTTTATTGGCATACATGAGGGTATACAACCCATCGTACTGCAAGTAAAATTCTGTAGCACCTCTGGATGTATTGAAGTTACGGAGCCCTGAAGTGGTTGCATCATAACTAAAAGTAAACTTGAAATTTCGCCATTGATAACCAATCGATGGAATGAATGCGTCACCTGGGCGCATATAGATACCGGCAATCAATTGCTGATCGCCATCACCAGAGAGGTTATAATTTACGTGCATGCCAGCAACAAGTTCAGCAGATTTAGCTTGTCGAGTATAATAAACACCTGGCGAAAGAATGACTTGATCATTCATTTTGATCATCGCATCTGCAAAAAAGATACTTCGAGGTTTTATTCGTGTATCGACTGTTGATGAATTCTGGAAAAACTGCTCCCGAGGTCGATTCAAATGATGTAAACTGATTCCAAAATGCAGATAAATATTTTGAGTTGGGAAATAGGCATAATTCAAACCAGCTTGAATATCGAAATATCCAAATGATGGATTCAATTGTGTCAAATTTTCGCCACTAGGCAAGTTAAAATCTTTTGATAATGCATTCCACTGATCTCCAAATCGCAGTGTCTCGGTATTGAGTCGTTTGTTGGCAAATCCTAAATTAAATCCTAATGAAAGTAATCCTTCTTCTCCGAGCATTTGATGATATGCAATGGATGAATAGAATTTATTGGAGACCAGTGTATTTCCACCTGCGGCGTCTTGAAGGATAACACCACCCACTCCCATCCATCCACTTCTGAACTTATTTCTCAGGAATTGAAAATCGCCATAAACACTTGTAGTTTTATAGGTAGAAGGAAGTGAGGAATTTTGTTCTCGGTAATGAGCTCCTATCCGATAATCCGAATTGGGAAGAAAACCGGTATTGGCCGGATTGGTTGTGAGCGGGGTGTTATAGAATTGAGAGAAATGAAGGTCCTGTCCGCTGGCACTCAGCAGCAAAATCAGCAAGACAGATAAAATGACATACTTTCTCATCGTATCAACGTTACTTTACCTGCACGTGGAGGTTCAGGAACCAAAGCATTTGATAATTGAATCACAAGAGTATACGTATATACATCCATCGATTGGGGCACTCCTTTAAATGTCCCGTCCCATCCCTCCATCGGATCTGAAGTCTGAAATACCATTTGTCCGTATCGATTGTATATGCGAAGATCCATCTTATCCACACCAAATGCAGTTATTCTAAATACATCATTTACTCCGTCGCCATTAGGAGTAAAGGCATTGGGTGCATTTACCAAGGGATCTACAAGTACCGCAATGGGTTCACTGTATTTATCCTTACATCCATACTGAGTTTCTGCAAATAGGGTAGCGACAAAATTACCAGTGCGATTGTACATATGTAAAACGGAGTCCTTCGCACTTGAAGTAAAGCCATCCCCTAACGTCCAGAAAAATGTATTTCCTCCGGTGGTGGTATTCCGAAACTTATACAATGCATTTACTACGCTTCCCCGAGGCGTATAATCAAAACGAGCAATGGGGTTGGGAACAACTTCAACAAAAATGGTCGTATCATCCGATTTGGGACAGGGAGCACCTTCTGTGTAGGTTAACTTGATGGCCTTTCTGCCAATAGTTGGATATTCAAAGGGTGGTGGATTGGGTCCGGTGAATTGAGCACCTGGCTCTCCAAAGTCCCACAAATAACTGATTCCACCTGTACTTAGATCATTTAATATGATTTTTTCTCCCAAACATACGGTATCATCAACTGCTTGGAAGCGCGCATTGATTCCCGGATCAATTGGTATGATTATTTTGATCGAATCATCTACATTGCAAAAAGAGGGATCCAGTAGCTTGAGCCAAACTACATTATTGGATGAGTTAAAAGATTTTGTGATGCTCCCACCAAAACCAACATCTTGGGTAGTGCCGTCACTGAATCGAAAAACAAATCGCGATGTGGGATAAACACCTCCTAATTTTGGAATCGATGAGTTGGTAAGGGTAAATACATTACCGGTACACGGCAGTTCGCGTTTTGCGTCAATCTTTAAATCAACTGCATTGATCCCCAATGTAATATCCAGAAAGGAACTGTCTTTCACATTGCACGTGGTATTATCAATTACAATTAGTTTAACGGTATACGTTCGATCTACCGTTGTATTGTATAAATGCTTGATTACCGGGGATGTGGTGGTATCTGGCTTACTTCCATCTCCAAAATTCCAGATGTAGGTCTGTCCCTGCTCCAACGAATCACGAAATTCGACCTCAATAGGTGCGCACCCTTTTTTAAACACTCGACCTTGAACAAAACTTTGTATGCGCGCTTTGAGCGAGATACCAAAATTGATCTTCACCACGCCAAGATTGCATTCATTTCCGCCAATCACTGGAGCTACAGTTCCAGGTGTAGTCAACATTTTTCTGGTTACTCGGAAATTATTTACTCTTCCACGTGTAGCACACGGATCCCTAAGACTATAACAACCAGCACATATGGCTTGATAGATCGTACCATTATCATCAAAACGTGAAGTACCACCATCGACGTGATCACCGAAACCCCCTGATTGACCAAAGAACGAACCAAATAAAAGACGCTCTGAATTCTTTCCCAACACAGTGAAATAGAAATCCCGATTATCTGTATCCACTTGAAACGGACTATAGAATCCGTTGGTCGGTAATCCATAGGTGCCTGACACCTGGGCATCAAAATTTGACTGCGAACATGGAACTACTTTTCCACCCCATCCTGATATGTATAGATTTTCGCAATTATCAACTAAAAAAGCAACTGGTGAAATATTAGGAACATTTGCAGGAGCACCAAATCGAGAAGAAAATACAAAGCCGGATAAATCGGGATTTACTTTCCCCACAAATTGATGTGCGCCAGCAATATCGTATTTGGGAGCACCAAAAACCGGCCAATCTCCCAATGAGATTCCCATTATAAAAGGATAAAAAATAGTCTTTCCAGGTTCTGGCTTATCGAACTGAATGCCATAAATGAAATCATCTCTGTTGGTTCCAAAGTATGAGCCATTAACAATGGCGCCTGCAGCATTAAGAACTACAATGTAACCGTCTACCCCACCCCGTGAAGAAGGTGCATAAACCGATGAAGCAACGCCAGATAATAAATTGCCGCTCAAGGTTGCACCTGCAACATAAACTAGATCTTGAGTGGGATGCTTTGCTAAAACAAATGCTGCATCATCACTGGAACCACCAATAAAGGTAGTATAGCGAATCGCACCAAGGTTAGGTGAAAATTTAATGACTACTCCATCCTGAGCTCCACTGAACACATTGGTGTTATTGATCAATGGAAAATCACTGGAAGAGGTACTCGCAGCTATATAAATATCTCCAGCGGCATCTACAATGACTTCGCTCCTCGAATTATCGCCATAATTATACAGCAAAGAAAGCGGACGCTCTGCAGCATATTTTGTATCCAGATTCACACCGTCGTTATTGGTTCCACCGATGACTACGCCAGCCAATAATTCCCCCGTTGGAGAAAGTCGGTATACAGCAATATCGGTACCGGGACCACCACCTGCGCCCAGGTACCCCAATGGACCTCTTACCGGAAAATTTCCTGAAGAAGTTCTTCCCAATACGGCAGCATTTCCAGAACCATCAACATAAATACTGTGCGGAACCTCATCACCAGAGCCACCAACGAATGTTGAAAAAATGAACCGGTCGCCCGAAGAACTAAATCGCGAAATCACCATATCGACCTTGCCACCACTGAAACCCGGACCAGTTGTGCGGGGATATTCAGATCCAAATACGATACCGCCTCCATATAAACTTCCATCGGGACCCGGTGCTGCTGTTGATCCCCAGTTACCACTGCGACTTCCAGAATAAGTAGAAAAAATAATGACAGCCGGATCAATGGTCAGTGATACATTTTTATTGTAGTCGCCTAATTTATACCTGACTTTTGTTCCCACGATTTCGTAAGCACAATCAACCATTCGTTTTTGACCATTAATGATTTGATAGGCAATGGGCTCTAACTCTTTGCTCTCACCCACCGAAGTTGTTATCACCAATTGCTTGTCTTTTATTGCAAGCTTTCCAACTCCTTCGTACTGTAGTTGAATCCGATTGAGGTCTGCTCCTGGTTGAAGGATAAGATCGTATTTGATATTATCACCGTTGGAATAATAACGGATATCCACACCGGGATATAGGCCTTTTCCAACTACTCCTCCGTAAGTTGCAACACCAGTTTGCCACTTTGATGGGTCATTACCGAGATAGTAATTAGCAAACGATATCGGAGTGCGCTCGCCCTCAAATCGAACCTGTGGATTCGATCCTGTAAACTTAACCTTATAGGCGTGAGAACGCATCTCAATGGTACCAGAAGCATTCACGCGACTTGGAACAAAGTATTTATCTCCCGAGTTTCGGTCTTGAACACGAATTTTTTCAACTTCTGGATGATAGGTTGATAAGGCTTTAATGAATTCTTCGGGATTCATTTTAAGAACGGTATACCCATCCTTACTAATAAAAAATGATGCATCTCCCACTTCAGAGCGAAATGAAAAATCACCTTCCCATTGACCCTTGTTCTCCGTATACTGCAAACCATAATAACCTTGCCCCATTGATGTGTGAACACAGATCAATAAGAAAAAAATTAAATATGAAACCCTAAAAGGGATTTGCCTCATCATGAATTGGTCATTTTACCATTTGACAACCTGTAAATTAACTGGTTTAACCCTTAACATTAGGTTAATTATGCAGGTTCTGAGAAATCATATTTTTTAACATTACAATTCGATGACAATTCAAAAATTTTCAAAAAATTGCACCACCTATCCAATTTTACCCGCAATTATTCGTTTATAATGAAATGATTAGCGGAAATCCGACCCAAAAACCGGTTTTGCCGAATCAACTATGAAAACTAAAATGAATTTTCACAATTGGGGTGTTGTTCTAGTGGGATTACTCCTATTGACCGTACATCAGAGTACCGCACAGGAGCGCTACGAAGCAGGTTTTTCTTTTGGTACCATGCAGTACGAAGGAGAAGTTGGAGGTCGATTTTACAGCAAACTTGGTGATCTTACCAATAAGACTTCCACTCCAAGAATGGCCATGAGTGGTAATGTAGCATTTCACTATAATGATTTTCTGACTTTCAGAAGTTCCATCACAATTGGAGCAGTACAAGCAGCTGATCAATTATTAAGTCCTGGTGTTAGCCCAAAGCTGGATTATAAAATCTCCCGCAATCTATCGTTTCGATCAAGCATTGCTGAATTTGGATTAGCTGCAGAGTTTTATCCAATGCCGATTCTCCAGAATGGTTACATCAAAGAACCAGGTAAACTTAATC
>JAFMES010000147.1 GCA_017856605.1 Chitinophagaceae bacterium | reverse complement strand
ATTTCAAACTCTCTCCTGGTGTCACGCGATTATTTTTTGTAAAAAATCCAAAAATTGCATCCCACTCAGTACGCTTGGAATCGTTTAGTTTTTACGACAATAATTTCAATTTTACAGAGAATACAACTTACATGGCCTACACTTTATCCATGCGTGATCAATCGACATTTACGCAATGGGTATCAAATGACTATATACGCCTTTTACAACCATTTGATCCTACAAATTTTGGAAAAGATACCCTTGCAAGGGGATCGCGTCACCAATGGAATGCAATTGGTACTACATACAATTCTAAACCACAGCAATTATTTACCTACAACTTCTCAGCACGTTTCGGAGGGTACTACAATAATGGTAAACGAACATTCATCAGTGCAGAATTGGGCTATCGCTATCAACCTTATGTAAGCATTGCTGTAGCTGCCAGCATGAACTACATTTCACTTCCCAGTCCCTGGAATAAAACAACATTCTGGCTGATTGGACCGCGTATAGAAGTAACCTTTACAGATCGATTGTTCTTTACTACGTTCATGCAGTACAATAATCAGCAAAAAAACTTCAATATCAATTCCCGACTACAATGGAGGTATAAGCCCGCATCTGATCTGTTCATTGTTTACACAGACAATTATTTCCCAGCACCCTTCAACGTGAAGAACCGGGCAATCGTCCTGAAGTTTAATTATTGGTGGAACCTTTAAGTCTACATTTTCTTTGCATCTTCCAGGAACTTAGCCAGACCAATGTCGGTAAGTGGATGCTTCAATAGTCCTAATATAGAATCTAAGGGGCACGTACATACGTGTGCACCAGCTTCTGCCGAACGCACGATATGCAGTGGGTTCCTAATGGAAGCGGCTAGAATTTCAGTTGAAAATCCCTGTACAGAATAAATATGAGCAATTTGTCCAATTAGTTCTATCCCATCCCAACTGCTATCGTCAATTCTTCCGATAAAAGGTGAAACATATGCAGCTCCAGCCTTCGCTGCTAGAATGGCTTGTCCTGCTGAAAATACCAAAGTACAATTGGTGCGAATACCGTTATCGGTGAACCATTTGATGGCTTTAACACCATCCTTGATCATGGGCACCTTTACCACTATATTCGTATGAATTGCGGCTAGCTCTTTACCTTCTGCAATCATGGAATCTACGTCGGTAGACAATACTTCTGCGCTCACATCCCCATCTACTATATTACATATGGCTTCGTAGTGTTTTAGAATATTATCTTTCCCCTTGACTCCTTCTTTAGCCATCAGTGAAGGATTGGTTGTAACACCGTCCAATATTCCCAAGTCAGCTGCCTCTTGGATATGAGAGAGATTAGCTGTGTCGATAAAAAACTTCATTTCTGTGGATTTGGGTTCGAAAGTACTCAAATCATTGAACACAACTTCTTGGAGTTATTCACAAAAAAAAGCAGGTTACTTGCATCGCACCGCTCAACCGTCTACCCTTGCTACCTTCCGGTCCTGGGGGAGTTCAACAGGAGCTGGTCGTGCAAGACCTGCCGGCGCAAAGTTAGCGAAATTCATTGAAGAGTCCGGTTGATTTGACTGGAAACAGTCCTAACTGCTATCAGTTCGTCGTATCGGCCACCCAACTGACGATAATAAACCAGCAATAGATAGGAATTTTCAGTTTCCCAAGCATTTTGTTCGATGGGGGTTGTATCAAACCATTCTTTACCTGCGTTTGTATTTCGCAAAGCATACATATAGTCGTAATACCCTTGTTTCAACAACAGATCAGTTTCGTAGGTTCCTTTTTCTGCGTTATACACCATTGTTGCGGCTGGATCTTTGCCGTATTGTGTTAGTTCACCCATCACCACGACTTCGTTATTTCCATATGGTTTGCCTTCGGGCGGTCTTAACGTTAAGTGAACTTTCGCATAATCAGCATTCCAAAAAGGATTGATTTGCTCAACTGTTTCGTAAAGGCACATACCATTTATATCCTTATAATAGAAATATTGTCTAGGCAACCGAGGGAGATCTTCTTTTGCAAATAAGACATAGGAACTATCCGAATTTTCCTGTCTTCTGATGCGATCCCCTAGCAGACGAAAACTTCGAAGATTCAACCACCTAAACTCTTTAGTAGCAGGAAACGTTAGCTGCTGTTCGTTGTTGTATTCCAAGACGCTATTACGAATAAACGTTGGTGCACTCAATGCAAGGGCATTATCCCAACGGTTATTTTGTAGCACAATTAATTTAAGTTGTTGCTGAGGATATCGGACATCCATACTTTTTGTATCCAATGTAATTCTGAGACGCTGATGCGTTGAAAACAGCTGTTGATCAAAAGGTTGAAGGATTTGAACAGCCGCAGGCAAGCGTTGGTCAATTACCATTAATCTCCGAGTAAACGCCAATCGGGAGGTATCTCCATTCAAGAAGACTTTCAATAGGTAATTACCAGAGCGAAATGGCACACAATTCCGATCAGGCAATACCGCTTCATAATGAGTGTACCGTGTGAGGGAAATAGAAGAGTTTCTGTAGGTAGCTATTCGTACTTGCGAATATCCTTTGATGTAATCAAAATAATTCATCTGAGCTGGACTCCAGTCGGCGTTGCACAGGGTTAGACTGTAAAAATAATTTTTTACGCCAGCGGAAAGATCATCGAATCGCAAGGTCAATTGATCGGAAGAATTCAATGCAATAATAGGGTAACCAAGCGGATCAGTCGTAGGATGCAACTTAACCGAGCGTATGGAGGAGGAGTAAACTCTGTCGGGTTCCCGTTGCGCATGGGATGAAAGTACGAGTAGGATGGAAGCCAAAACAGCCAAATAACCCTTATTCATAAAAACAATTGAAGTTCAAATTAATCAATATTTGATTTGTATTTTTAACAAAAGAAAGCATTGAATCTCCCATTCAAGATTGTAGCCCGCATGATACGCTCTGAAAAAAAGAGCTTTTCTCTTTTAATCATGCGAATTTCAATAGCAGCAACTTCAATCAGTATTGCAGCAATGATCATCGCCATGTCATTCATCAATGGTTTTCAGGAGGTGATTGCCAATAAAGTATTTGGGTTTTGGGGACACCTTCGCATTCAACGCTTTGAGCCCGTAAAATCAGGTATTGCAGAAAATTCTCCTTTTTTTCGATCGGATAGCGTCGAGCTACTACTGGGCCAACATGATGGCATTGCATCCTTCAACTCCTTTGCAACGCAGTCTGTTATTTTGCGATCTGGTAGTGAATTGGAGGGAGTGCTGATCAAAGGCATTCACGATAAGTCATCGCTGGCAGAACTTTCTCAATTTTTAGTTAAGGGATCTTGGCCAAACTTAGATTCAACTGCAGCTGTCCAGGAACTAGCTATTTCAACTGTTACAGCCTCTCGATTAGGGATTGATCTAAATCAAAGCATCTTCTGCTTATTGATTCAAGAAGATGGATCCGCTCCAAAAATCAGAAAACTACGTGTGAGTGGACTTTACAAGACCGGAATTGATGTTTTCGACCAAGTTTATGCCATTGGTTCCCTATCGTTTCTTCAGCGGGTTAACAATTGGGATAAGGAGCAAATCAGTGGATATGAAGTCTATCTGCAGGAACCAAAAGAGATGGATCAACTCAGTGCAAGCCTATTTCCAGGTCTTCCAGACGGATTAACCATTCTCACCTTAAGGGAAATTGCACCAGAGATTTTTGATTGGCTCGGGTTACAAGATACCAATCGGTATATCCTGATCATTGTCATGTCCATTGTGGCCTTGATCAACCTCATCACCTGCCTGATCATATTGGTTCTGGAGAGAACCAATATGATTGCGATTTTAAAAGCGCTGGGCATGAGCGATAATTCCCTGCAAAAGGTTTTTCTAATTTATGGCGCATGGATCAACTTGATAGGAATTGCTTTGGGCTTAGTCATGGGGATCGGAATTTGTTTATTGCAAGAATGGACAGGCTTCATTCAGCTAAATGAAGAATCCTATTATGTGCAAACAGCTCCCGTTAGCATTCACGCATTTCAGGTTATACTCATTTGCATTAGCAGCGTAGTTATTTCTTTTCTTTTCCTATTACTCCCCTCTTTCATTACACGAAAAATAGGCGTCTCAAAACAACTTCAATTCAGGTAGCAGATTGTGATAGCCAGGATAGTAAAATAGCGGAAGCAACTGCAGCGTTCAACGATTCAGCCTTCCCTACCCTGGGAATGGTAATTTTTTGCACTCCAGATCTGAGTAATTTCTCAGAAACTCCACGTGATTCATTTCCCACTAACAAAAAACATGGTTTTTTGCATTGAACGTTTGTAATAGGTTGACCATCCAGTAGTGCAGCATAAAGAGGCACAGTAGGATGCTGTTGAATAAACTGATTCAAGTCGGTATAACTAATAGGAACCCTGAACACACTTCCCATGGATGATTGAATAACTTTTGGGTTAAATGCATCTGCCGTATCAGCCGAACAAACAATTTGAGACACACCAAACCAATCGCATGTGCGTATGATGGTCCCCAAATTCCCCGGATCTTGGATCTGATCCAACAACAGGCTTATTCCGTGTACCGTGTTTACTGAAGGTGGATTTGGCTTCAGAACCAGTGCAATAACGCTGGGAGGAGACACAAGAAAAGAAAGTTTTTGTAATTCTTCTTCTTCTAAGGCCGCTACTGTGCAGGCATCGGGAATCAAATGACCATTATCTGAAATCCAGTGTTGAGTAGCATATATTTTTTTGATCTGCAGAGGAGATTCATTAAGTAATTCTGTTACAATTTTATCTCCTTCGGCAACGACTACACCATCTTGATCCCTGGCTTTTTTGTCGCCTAAACTTTGAATATATTTGATCTCTGATCGTGTTACCACTTTTGAATTTTAAACTCTTTCATGATCGCTTTCAGAAATTTACGTCAACTTATTCTTCTTTTTGGTCTGATGATCACGTATGCATCATGTACCGTTGTTCGTAACTACCCTTCTGAAAAGCCCTATTTTTTCGAAAATACAATAAATATAATCGGCGAAGAAAATAAGTCGGTTCGCGCTAATATCAAGGCATTGCTTACTGAGCAAGTGGACGATAGTGCCAAGATTCGAACTGCTTCAAAAATCCCTTGGCCAAATTTTCCCTGGTTCATTCCCTCCCCAATCATGGAGCAACCGGTCGAATTCAAAAAAAGTTACTTGAATCAGAGCGCCATTAATATGCGGAATCTCATGGCCAGTTTAGGGTACAGAAAGAACTCCATCAGTTTTGATACCATACACTTATTAAAAAAAGATCAGCTTAGGGTTCTAACTCAATTTACCATACTAACCGGACCTCTTTACACGATAGATACTGTTCTGTATCAATTCAACGATGATGCCTTCAATGAGATTGCTA
>JAFMES010000017.1 GCA_017856605.1 Chitinophagaceae bacterium | reverse complement strand
AGCTATCGTATGCCGCCTCTGTTACCGTTCTTTCTTCAACCAATGTTTTGGGAGTAATTGAGGGTACCGACAAAAAGGACGAGTGGCTCATTGTTACAGCTCACTATGATCATGAGGGAGTAAAAGACGGGGCTATTTATTATGGGGCAGACGACGATGGATCAGGAACAGTCAGTGTGATTGAAATGGCGGAAGCCTTTGCAAAAGCCAAGGCGGAAGGCAAGGGCCCACGACGCAGTGTTTTATTCATGACGGTCAGCGGTGAGGAAAAAGGTTTGTGGGGGTCTGAGTTTTATTCCGATCATCCAACGGTCGCATTGGAAAAGGTTACAGCCAACCTCAACATCGATATGATTGGAAGAATTGATACTGAACGCATGAGCGCCGATACTCAAAACTACGTTTATGTAGTGGGTGATGATAAGCTCAGCTCAGATCTCAAGCCACTCAGTGAAGCAATGAATTCAAAGTATACCAAGTTGATGCTTGATTATAAATTCAATGATCCTAAAGATCCCAACCGCATTTACTTCAGAAGTGATCATTACAATTTTGCACGCAAAGGGATTCCCATTATTTTCTATTACGATGGAATGCTGAAGGCAGATTACCATCAGCCAACGGATACGCCAGATAAAATCAATTATCCATTATTGGCGAAGCGAGCACAACTTGTTTTCCATACGGCATGGGAAATGGCCAATCGCGATGCGATGATGAAACGAGACATTCCATTGGCGCAATGATTCGTTCGTTTTCGGTACAAAAATTAGGTATTTCACGGTACTGTTGTATCGGTGATTCACGTAGTGAAATCACCTGTTTATACGAGTGCAAACCCTTTCTATTCAACCGTTTATTAGGTTATATTTGTATCAATGCCAATGCGCGGTTGCACATGCTGTGTGACCGAGGTGGCGAAGCTATAAATGAACATTGAGATGAGTAAAGAAAAGAGGTCGTGGTTCGCATTGTATACCAAACCCCGGTGGGAGAAAAAAGTGTTTAAAGAACTCGAGAAAAAAGGATTTGAAGCATATTGTCCCCTTAACAAAGTAAGAAGAAAGTGGAGTGACCGGATGAAGACGGTTGAAGAGCCTCTTTTCAAAAGCTATGTTTTCGTTCGGGTAGAACAAAAAGAGATGACCGAAGTCCGATATGTGGATGGTGTGCTGAACTATGTCTATTGGAATGGTAAACCGGCAGTGGTGAGGGATGAAGAAATTGTAGCCATTCGAAAATTTTTATCGGAATACGAAGACGTAGAAGTGACTTCTACTGACATACGACCGGCCGATCGAGTAATGCTCAATACCGGTGTGATGATGGGAGCAACAGGTCACGTGCTTCGGGTACTGAGCAATAATACGGTTGAGGTTCGGATAGATAGCCTCGGCTTCATTTTAACAGCTAAATTTGAAAAAAAGACCATTGTTAAAATCTAGCTCTTTAGTTGACAGGCTACTTTTTTTTGGCTTACTGACATTCGCAGTTAGTTCCTGTACAACCATGAAACAGGTGCAGTACCTACAGGGTGACGTGCTAGTTCAAAAAAATGCTTCTTATGCACTACCCGAACAACGTGTGCAGAAGGGTGACCAACTCAGTATAGCAGTGTCAAGTGATAATCCATCAGCTTCAGCCGTGTTCAATAGCGCTTCATCGGTTACTCGAATCACTGATCCTGTTTCAGTTCAGAGTGCTGCATCTGGTGTTTCCACTACGATGCCTGTATATGAAGTGGATGAAAAGGGCATGATTGTATTTCCGCTCATAGGACAATTGCAAGTCGAAGGACTCAATAAAGAAGAATTGCGTCGAATGCTGGATTCAAAACTAAAAGATACTTATCTGACCAATCCTCAATACACCATTCGATTTCTAAATAGTAAAATCACCGTTTTTGGAGAAGTGCAGCGTCCCGGTGTATATGAAGTAAATAAGTTAACTGTAAATATTTTTGAAGCACTAACACTTGCGGGCGATCTAACTTTCTATGCGCGGCGCGACAATATCATGGTCATTCGGGAACAGAATGGAAAACGGGAATTTGGTCGCCTCAATGTTTCCGACGCTGATATATTTAGTTCTCCCTTTTATTATTTGCAACAAAATGACATGGTTTTTGTCGATGCCCGTAGTAGCAAGATTAGAGGAACTGACCAGGGTTGGTTAAAAAACGCAAGTCTAGTTTTAAGCATACTGACTGCAGTAAGTATATTAGTGAATATAGTCCGATGAATCAATCATCACGACCCGATACGTATCATCAATTGATTTCCCAGCATCGATCTGCCGTACCCGATTTCAGTATTAGAGAATTTCTACATAAGTATCTTTATTTATTGCCGTGGTTATTGCTTTCAGCGGCAATTGCAGTGGCCATTGCGTATGGGCGACTGCGGTACATCAATCCCATCTATTCTGCTTCTGGAAAAGTATTGATCAAAACAGAAAAAACTCCCGGCACTTCGGCTACTGATAAACTGGGGGATGTGATCAATACAACGGTCAATACTCGCACCATGGATGATCAAATCGAGCTGATCAAATCAAGTTCGTTAGCACGACTTGTGGCTCGTAACCACGATCTCCAGTTTCGCTATCATTTCAAGGGGAAAGTAAGGGATCGACTGATTCACAACCCTTCCAGTCCCATTCGATTGGAGATTCTTGCGTTAGCGGACTCATCCCGTCCTTTTGCGTTTGAAGTGCATGCAAAGGACAATCAAGTATTCAGCATCGACAATCAGGAAACTCGTTTCGCATTTGGTCGACCATTTACAACTCCTGCCGGCACGTTCATCTTGCATAAACGAATGGCGGATCTTGGTACGCTCAAGGAATACAGCTGTGCATGGATGCCTGAGATAGACGCTGCACGTATGTTGGCTTCTGGAATTCAAGTAGCCGTCACTACAAAAGGAGGAAACGTACTTAGTTTTGTTTACAATGCAGAACATCCCCTTGTTGCAAAAGATGTAGTCAATGGATTTCTAACGGCCTACCAAGAGTTCAGCTTGAGTGATAAACGGGAAAGCGCAGTAAGTGCTCTTGTATTCATTGAGGATCAATTGGAACAGGCAAAATCTGATCTGAGTAATATTGAGTTGGAGATGCAATCGTTCCGCGAAAGAAATAAATCCGTGGCTCTTCCTGATCAATCCTCTGCTTATTTTCGAAAGTTACAGGAATCGGGACAAGGCATTGCAGATCAGTCGGTCAAAGTAAAATTGATCGACTTCATGATCAATTACATCACCGATCCAAAAAATGCAGAACGGAGTATTCCACTTACTTCGGCCGTGACCGATGGCGCATTGGTTACGTTGATATCTCAATTCAATCGGGAACAAGTTCAGCGCGAGATTGCATTGCAGACCATTCCCAAAAGCAACCCCATCATTCGTGAAATGGATGTGGCATTGAGCAAAGTACGCAATGACATACTTACTGCACTTGCGCAAATGAAGGATTCGTATTTATCGGTTCAAACCAGCTTGCAAGATGCGGAACTGCAGGGCAATCGCGAATTGCGTGAGATGCCTGGAAAAGAAAGGCAATTGCTCGATATTGTTCGCAGACAGAAGGTCATGGAAGAATTGTATTCAACCCTCCTTCAACGCAAAGTGCAAACTTCAATCAGCACTGCATCTACGCTTTCAAATATTCAGGTGTTGGAACCAGGATTTTCATCGGGTGCTCCTGTGAGTCCACGTTCGCGCTCTGTTTACCTAACCGCTTTGTTGATTGGGTTGATAATTCCAATTGGTCTAGCGTTCTTTTTTGAACAAATCAATGATAAGATTCGTTCTAAGCGTGACCTTGAATTACTCACTGCTGTTCCCATTTTAGGAGAAGTGGCACGTTCAACTGCATCCTCTTCGCTGGTGGTTGGTCCCAAAGAGCGCACGTTTATTGCAGAACAATTCCGTATCCTTCGCACCAATCTTCAATTTATTTTTGGTGCCCATCAGGGAAGTCGTGTGCTGCTGATTACGTCCACCAGCAGCGGTGAAGGCAAGTCCTTTATTGCAACCAACATGGCCGCTGTTATGGCCATCTCTGGAAAGAAAACGATGTTGATTGAGTTTGATATTAGAAAGCCAGCAATCCTCAAAGGACTTTCTATGCAAGCGAATCGGAAAGAGGGACTCACCAGCGTATTGATTGGAATATCTGAATGGAGAAATGCAGTGGTATCCATACCAACTATTGAAAACCTCCACGTATTGCCATGCGGACCGATGGCTCCAAATCCTGCTGAATTATTATTATCGAATCGCTTATCCGATTTGATTACCGAGCTCAGAAAAGAATACGATGCCATCATAATTGATTCACCGCCTGTTGGAATGGTAAGTGATGGATTTGTTTTGGGGAAGATGGCGGATGCTACTCTTTATGTAGTGCGTCACAACCATACCTTGCGAAAGCAAGTGCAATTGCTTCAGTCTATTTACGAACAGCAGAAGTTGCCGGGACTTTCCCTTGTGATTAACGATGTTAAATCACATGCCGGTTATGCACCTTATTATGGACAAGGTGGATACGGACAGGCCTATACGTATGGGACGAAGCGTGATTTTCAACATTATTTTGAAGTAGAAGAGAGTCGACCCTGGTGGCGTTGGAAAAGATAATTACTAGTAGTAGCGACTTGAAAAAAAATACAACAGCATCATTTGATCCGGGCGCAGAGGGGAATTGGGATATCGTCATTGGTCCCACTAACCCTTTATTTAATTTTCAGTTCAAAGAAATCTGGAGTTACCGCGACTTGCTACGCATGTTCATTCGTCGCGATTTTGCCGCTCAATACAAACAGACGATCCTGGGCCCATTATGGCACTTGATTCAACCGCTGCTCACTACCTTATTCTTCTATGTAGTTTTTTCGCGTATTGCAAAAATTTCTACAGATGGTCTACCCCCGGTCTTATTCTATCTTAGCGGTATAACCTGTTGGAATTTCTTCTCTTCCATTTTTACAGGCTGCTCGAATATTTTTGTTCAAAACGCATGGTTGTTCAGTAAAGTCTATTTTCCTCGTTTGATCATGCCAATCGGCAATGCCATTGGTGCGCTGTTGCGGTTTGGAATTCAGTTGCTGTTGTTGCTCCCCTTCTTCATGTATTACTCATTTAATGGATATGACTTTTCAATTGGATGGAGCATCTTGTTATTGCCAGTTGCTATTCTCATGATGTCGCTGATAGGGTTATCCATGGGTATCATCATCTCCTCATTGACGGTGAAGTATCGGGATATGACCATCATTGTTGGTTTCGCTACACAATTACTGATGTTTGCAACTCCCATAGTATATCCCAGTTCAATGATTGATTCAGAGTCGCTTCGTTTCTGGATCATGCTCAACCCCCTTACTTCTGTTGTTGAACTATTTCGATTTGCTTCTTTAGGGGTTGGAACGGTCAGTATTGCAGGAACAATGTATAGCTTTGCATTCATGGTGATTGCACTGATAGTCGGTTTAATCCTATTCAATCGAACGCAGTTGACTGCACAAGACAAAGTATAAGTAAATCCACAACTATGATAACCATTAAAGTAGAACAACTTTCTAAACAGTACATGATCGGGGAGCAATCCACGGGATTCCTCTTTCATGATATGAATCGGTGGTGGCACCGCATCCAAGGGAAAGACGACCCTTACTTGAAAATTTCCGATTTGAACGATCGAACCATCCGTAAAACTTCAGGATATGTGTGGGCGTTACGGGATATTAATTTTGAAGTGAATCAAGGGGAGGTCTTGGGTATTGTGGGAAGCAATGGTGCCGGTAAGAGTACACTGCTAAAAATTTTAAGTCGCATTACTGCTCCAACTTCCGGTACTGTTAAAATGAAGGGACGGGTTGCCAGTCTTTTGGAAGTGGGTACAGGATTCCATCCGGAGTTGACTGGTAGAGAAAATATATTCATGAAGGGAACGATTCTGGGAATGAGAACACAGGAGGTCAAACGTCATTTTGATGAAATAGTAGAATTTGCAGGGGTTCAGAAGTACATTGATACGCCAGTCAAAAAATATTCTTCTGGGATGTACGTACGACTGGCTTTCTCGGTAGCTGCCCACATCAGTGCGGATATCCTCATCATTGATGAAGTGTTAGCGGTTGGTGATAATGAGTTTCAGCAAAAGTGTATTGATAAGATGAAATCTGTAAGCACTGAACAGGGCAAAACGGTACTTTTTGTAAGTCACAATATGAAAACCATTCAGGACCTCTGCTCCTCAGTTATTACCCTGCGAAACGGTGAGCTCGATCGATCTAATATTTACTACAAACCGTTGATTGCGGTCTGATGTTTTTTTCACAGAATAAGCGCATAAATGAGTTGAAGAGCATCAACTCGATGTTGATGGAACTCAGTAAGCTTTATTTGAATCGATCTCTCATTCAGGATAATCATCAATTTGAATTCCTGGTTTTTTCAAAAAATCGTCCTATTCAGTTGTTCTGCTTGTTGGAAACACTTCAGGCTCGTTCAAAAGGAAAATATACAGTGCACGTGTTGTATCGTGCAGAGGGGAATCGGATGAAATTGGCGTATGATCAGTTAAGGTCCGATCCGTTTTTAGCAGGTGTTCATTTTATAGAGGAGGTGTCATTTCGTGATCAGTTGATTGATATCATTGATCGTATGCATGGAAGCAGGGTGCTCTTTTTTACCGATGACGCATACATCACAAGTGAGTGGAACGTAGATTCAATGGCCTCCATCAATCCGCTTGATGCGGTTTTCAGCCTTCGTCATGGCAAAAACCTAACTTATTCCTTTCCTTATGCAGTAGAGCAAGCTATTCCTGAACTTCGGAAAATGGAAAATGCCCATACGGATGCACTATTTACGTTTGATTGGCAGTCGCAAGAATTGAAGTCGGACTGGTCGTATCCACTTTCAGTGGATGGACACATGTTCCTTCGTGATGAGCTTCTCCTTATTTTGAAAAACTGTTCATACGCTACTCCGAATACGTTAGAGGGGGCAATGCAACTCTTGTACCCGGTGTATGCTGTACGAAAGGGAGTTTGTTTTGAATACAGTAAACTTTCACATGTGCATTGTAATCGCGTACAGGAAGATTTTCAGAATCGATTTACCGGAAAGCATTCTGTGGAATCGCTTCTTGAACAATGGGAAGCTTCAATGAAAATTGATATCGGAGAATTATGGGGCGAATCAGACCCTGCACTTGAGCGTGTATTCAGCTTTTGTAAACGATGAGACCGTTAGTGACTGTAGGTATTGCGTTTTACAATGCGGAAACGCATATCTTGGAAACGCTTAATAGTATACATGCCCAAACGCATGCACCCATCGAATTAATCCTATACGATGATGCCTCTGTAGATGATTCGAGTCGCATTGTATCTCAGTGGTTAGTGGATAATGGCTCACGTTTCGAGCGGATAGAGTACCTGAGTGGTGAAATAAACAAAGGACCTTCTTACGGTGCCTCTCGTATCCTGCAAAGCGCAAAGGGGAGTTACTTTCAATTGGTAGGAGCTGATGATCTACTTTATCCGACAAAGCTTTCCGATCAAGTCAATCTCCTGGAAGGCTCTATGGAGTACGGAATGGTTTTTTCCAATGCTCACCGCATTGATGAAGCAGGTGTTTATTTGGATGAAGATTATTATCATCACCAACACTTCAAGCACGTCATCAACGGTATTGCTCCCCAGGGTTCACTATACGAAAAGCTATTGGAAGAAAATTTCATCCCTTCCTGTGCGTGGATTGCGAGAACAAATGTCCTTCGAGATGCGGGTGGGTATAATCCTCATGTTTATATTGAGGATTGGGATCTTTGGTTAAGGGTTGCTCAATCAGCGAAATTGTTATTTTCAACTGATATTACCTCTGCCTACCGAATACGTTCTTCTTCGATAATGCACTCTAATGCAAATAAAAAAAAGGCGTTTGCATCCCACCTTGCTACGCTGTCGGCTCACTTAGGAAACAGTCAGCACATCGATCAATTGTTAGCTCCTCATATCAATCGGTATTCTATCGGACTATACAGGGCAGGCGGATACCCCACTCGGTATCTATTTAAAAACGTGTGTATGAATTTCAGTTTGAAGTCATTTACTTACCTGCTACTCTCTCTTTTTCGTCTTCGTATTTCCCTTTCCTGAATTTGAAGGTCGTTCATGTTCTTTCTAGTTTTTTCCCCGATACCACGGGAGGTACGGAGCATTATGTATTGGCTCTGACTAAGGGACTTTCATTATTGGGAATTGATTCTGCCATTGCTCTTCCGGGCTTGGATGATGCACATGACCGTCAGGCGGAAGGCCTGAGGGTTTTTTTATTTAAAGATCGTCTAGCAGAAAAGGTACACCAGTGGGGAGCATCGATTGTTCATTTTCATGAATTTGCATCGGGTGGGAAGATCAGCGTTGCTCATCTCAAAAGCATACGTGCTTTGGGAATTCGTGTTGTTGTTACGCCACATGTATCAGGCAATTCCTGCTTTGTGGGGAGTATGTATAAAAACGATAAGCTCTTGTGTGAGGGAGTCATGGATCGCTGGAAATGCACTTCTTGTTTTCATCAAGTAAAACGCCCCGGAACCACTACTGGTTTATTAACGCTCTTATCTGAACTCTGTTATCGTTTGGGTATAGAATTTAAGAAGGAGAATGGAAAAATAGCGAGCGGATTGAACAATGCACGCCAAATTGAACTGCACCATCAGGAATTTAGATCAATAGTTGAACTAAGCAGTCTTGTAGTTGGAATTTCTGCATGGTACACAGACGTACTGAAACGAAACTTTCCTAATGCAAGCAATATCCGATATATACCTACGGGTAAGATGCATCCTGTGAAGCCCAATAGAGGGAATTCGGATCGCTCGTTTTTGTCAATAGTATTTGTAGGTCGAATTACACCTATCAAAGGATTGCATTTGCTTCTGGAAGCGCTTTCCTCTTTTCCACAAAACACGTATGCGCTTCATGTAATTGGTCCAACTCAGTCAATCGACCTTTCCTACGTGAATCAATTAATAGAAAAATATGCTGACAATAAACGTATTCATTGGTTGAATACACTGGACGCCAACGCCACAATGCGCAGGATAGCCGATGCTGATCTACTTTGTCTGCCTTCTTTGGTCGCAGAGATGTCGCCTTTGGTCATCGACGAAGCACATGCGGCGGGAATACCAGTTGTAGTGAGTGATGTTCCAGGTTCAAGAGAAAAGATTCTTGAAGGTAAAAATGGTTTCTTCTTTAAACGGGGAGATGCGGACGATCTCAAGCGCGTGATTGATGAGTTAATGCAGATGCATAAGCGTGGAGAACTACACGCTACAGAACTTTCTTCCATCGCATTTGAAGAAACTGTCCGTCAATACCATCTGATGTACACAACAGTATTGAATGAAGATTTTACTCATAGCTGACCCGGGTATTGCAGTACCTCCGACTGGCTATGGTGGTATTGAACGAGTAATTGCCGGTCTTGCTCGATCCTATAGTGTGATGGGTCATGATGTTACTGTATTTGCTTCTTATGGTTCTTGCATCGAAGGAACTAGATCAATCATTCATAGTCCGATTGGATTTCCAGCGAAAAAATCGACAGTTGCTTTAGCATTGTTCCGGGTGTGGATTCATCTTATGATCTATGGTAGTCGGTATGACTTGATTCAGAATTTTGGTCGACTCGCTAATTTGATTCCGGTCTGGTGGAGCTCTTCTCTAAAATTCATGTGTTACCAACGACATATCAGTCAACTTAATATCCAATGTGCTACCTACTTGCGTCCACGCCGATTGGAGTGGATTGCTTGTGCTCGTCATTTGACTCTTCAACTGCCTCAGCGGAATGATTGGAAGATCATACCCAATCCATTTGGAAGCAACTTGCTTAGAAATGAAGTTAAAGAAGGTGTGAAGCCTTCTCTTGTCTTTTTAGGTCGACTTGATCGGATCAAAGGATGTCATCACGCAATAGAGGTTTCCAAGTCGCTCAACTTGCCACTGACGATTGCCGGTAATATCAGTCAAGATGAAAAAGAAATTAACTATTTCAATTCGATGATCGTACCTGAAATCGACGGAGTTGCTATTCAGTATATCGGCGAAGTGGATGATGATCAAAAAGCAGAACTACTTGCTCAGGCTGGAGTTTTATTATTTCCAGTTGAATGGAATGAGCCATTTGGAATTGTAATGGTTGAAGCAATGTCGCAGGGAACTCCGGTTATTGCTTTTAACCGTGGAAGTGCAACTGAGGTGATTGATCAGGGTATAACGGGATTTGTGGTCAACACTATTGAAGAAATGAAATATGCCATTCCTTCGGCATTGAAATTAAATAGAGCATTATGTAGACAGCGAGCGGAAGAGCGGTTCTCGCAGCAGCGTATTGCTAAAGAATACCTAACCTTGGCTTCTCAATGAAACGATTGGTATTTGTGACTTCTGCTCAGCCTGCTGCTAATCCTCGATTGGTAAAAGAGTTACGCTGGATCAGTCGATTTAATTTTACCATTACTGTCATTTATGCACCAATTTCTCCCTGGGCGGATGAATTTGATATCCAAATCAAGCGTGAACTCAAACACATTGAATGGGTGAGTGCGGTTCCAACCGAGAAACAAAATTCAATTATACATTATTGGGCTCGTTTGCGACGCAGATGGTGGTTATGGGTGGGGCGAATAACAAATGGAAATGTATTTACTGCTGCTAAGGGGTTAACACTATTTAGTCAAGAGCTTGCACATCAGGCATCCCGTTATCCGGCAGATGTATATGTAGGGCATAATCTGGGCGCACTTCCCGCAGTCGTAAAAGCTGCCAAACGTTTTCATGCAAAGGCTTGTTTTGATTTAGAGGATTTTCACTCTGGTGAAATGTCCCATGGTTCAATTGAACAAAAGATGGTTCAGCAACTTGAAGCCGCTTATTTGCCTTTGACTTCGGGACTCACCGTTTCTAGTCCCCTGATTCATGCATGCTACCATAATCAATTTCCAGAATTATCATTCTTGACCATTCCCAATGTATTTCCGTATCGAGCACTACGCGTTAATCGACTTGTAGAACGATACGATCCTCCTCGCTTATCTATGATATGGTTTTCCCAGTTTGTGGGAAATGATCGTGGCATTGAGTGCATCATACAGGCGATGGGAAAGTGTAGAAATCCTGCAGTAAGACTTACATTGGTTGGCAACTGTACATCATCAAAAAAGAAACAATTACTTACTCTTGCCCAGCAAAGTCAGGTTCATTCAGATTCGATAGTGTTCGTGAATGCCATGAGTGAAGAGGACCTTGCAGTTCTTTGCAGTCAGCATGACATTGGATTAGCCCCAGAGTTGAATAAACAAAGAGACAAAGAGGTGGCTTGGACCAATAAACTATTCTTTTATCCTGCATCGGGCATTCCTGTACTTGCCTCTGCTACCGAGGGGCAGTTATTGTTTATGAACAACTTCACTGATGCGGGTTCTGTATTTCCAATAGGCGATGCAGAGGCGCTTGCTGCACACATCCAATTGTATATGGATGATTCAAGTTTATTGGTTCGTCAGCGTAAGGCAATTCAAAAGCACTTTACGGATATCTATGAATTGGAAGCGAAGAAATGGTGTGAGTACATTACCTCGGTGCTAGATTGATGAAAAAAATATTATTTATTGCGCCTCATTTCGTTCCCTCGCATCTTACCGGTATGCATCGAACTCGGCTGCTGGTAAAACACCTCCGTTCGTTTGGATGGGATCCTATTGTGCTCACCGTTCATGAACGTCATTACGAGGGAAAGGTCGATCAATCGTTAACTACTTTGCTGGACCATCATCTTCGAATTGAAAAAGTAGATGCACTTCCCATTGGGCCCTTTCGGATCATTGGTGATCTGGGCCTAAGATCATTTGTTGCCCTTTATCGCGCAGCACGAAAACTCATTCAACAAGAACAAATCGACTTTCTGTTCATATCTGTTCCATCATTTTATACCGCATTATTGGGACGATTACTCTACCATCGGACTTCAATTCCGTATGCCATCGATTACATTGATCCATGGGTACATGATTTTCCCGGCTCGGATAGATTGTTGAGTCGCGCCTGGTGGAGCACCCAACTTGCTCGCATGTTAGAACCAATAGCGGTTCGCAAAGCACGCCTGATAACCGGAGTTGATAACGGATATTTTCAGCCTGTATTCGACAGGAACCCCAACCTCAAGAAAAGTACTTATGCTGAGGCTTTCCCATATGGTTGGGACCAGCACGATCTTCAGCTCGTTCAATCGCACCATCCTCCAACGAATCTATCTTCAACCATCAAATTGATTTACGCAGGAGCAATCTTGCCACGCTCATATGAGTTGCTTGAGTTTTTCTTTTCCTCCCTGGCTCAACATAAAGAGAACTTGAGGGACTTCCAATTTCACTTCATTGGAACGGGGATAGCGGTAAATGACGACTACACTTCCTTGATTGAACATTCAGCAAAGAAATGGGGATTGTGGAATGAAATTGTATTCGAAAAGCGCACTAGAATAAACTATGGTGCGCTTCTGGGAGAATTATCTTCTGCAGACGGTGTGTTTATTATAGGGGGAACAGAGGCGCATTATACTCCAAGCAAGTTGTATAATGCTGTCTTGATGAAAAAACCAGTATTTGCACTTCTTCACCATATGAGCAGCACCATTGATTTGATTCAGAAAGCAAACATGGGAAATGTTTTTGTCGTGAGAGGGGCTCAGGAGTTGCCTGCCCGTCACCACGAATTATGTAACCTGTTGCTGCAATGGAAGAAAGAATACGTTCCTTTTAAGCATGCTGATCATATGCAGTCGACTTTTGACCATCTCTCTTCTTTTTCAATTACTAAACGCCTTTCAGCCCTTTTGGAGAAGGCGCTCATGCAACAGAATTGAAGCTCTTGAAACGAATTGCTATAATCACAACCCATCCAATTCAAAACCATTCTCCCTGGTTTCGCCATATGGCGCAAGACAAGCGAATTGAATTGAAAGTATTTTATACACTCGGAAAACATCAGGATGGATATTTAGAAAGGGACTTTGGAGTGCGGGTGCATTGGAGTGAGTATGATCTGAAAGGATATTCATATGAATTTCTTCAGAATGTGGCACGCAATCCGGATTCACTTAGTTTTTGGGGAATTCAAGTCCCGCATTTGTATCAAAAAATCATTTCTTTCCAACCTGATGTGGTTTTGATTTTTCCATGGAAGCCCTATTCGCATTTGAAGTTAATGATGCAGTTGAAAGGCAAAGTACCGATTTGGTTTCGAGGCGACTCGACTGCGCAATCCAATCAAAATAATTTATTTCAATCTCTATTTCGTTATCCTCTACTTAAATGGGTATATGCGCACGTTGATGGTGTATTTAGTCCTGGTAAGGCGAGTGATGCCTACTTCAAGCGTTGTGGGATAATAGATTCAAAAATCATCAGAGCGGTACATGCAGTTGACAACTCGCGTTTTCTTCAATTTTCAGCAGATCAAGAGAGGGAACTTCATCATTTGCGTACGCAATTAGGACTAACGAGTTCAGATTGGGTTTACCTATTTGCAGGGAAATTTATTGAGATTAAGAATATTGGCCTTTTGTTGAAAGCATTTCAGGAAATCACATCTCAACAGCCAGATGCACGCCTACTCTTGTTAGGCAGTGGTCCGCAAGAGCAGGCACTCAAATCACAAGTAACCCAAATGCAATTGACCGATAAAGTCCTGTTCATGCCGCATATGCCGCAGGAAAAAATGCCGATGGTGTATCGTTTAGCCAAGGTATTTGTTCTTCCATCCAAGACTGAAACCTGGGGACTTTCCATAAATGAGTCGTTGGCATGTGGAGTTCCTGTAATTGCAAGTGATGGTTGTGGTGCGGTAGGCGATCTATTGGTTCATCGGTCCAATGGACTGGTTTTCAAGTCTGGTGATTTCCAAGATTTGATTCTGCAAATGAACGATGTACGCAATAGTGAATTATATCGTTCCATTCAGGAGCACACACAATCTTCTGTTCAATCATATGGTATCACACAGTTATCTGACAGCGTTGTAAATCAGTTGCTCTCTCTATGAAAGGAATTTTGATTGTAGTCGGGATAGTAATAGGCACACTGACTTCACCTGATCCAGTACTATTTCTTTTTGCTGCAGTAATGGCAGTAGTGATTGTGCGTTTTTTCTGGAGAGAAAATGAGCCACAGGTCCTGCTGATATCGTTATTGCTCTACTGGTCGGTTGTCAGCATCTTGCTTTTATACGGCTGGGTTGGCCAACAACCTTTGAATGATTTAACACGATATGGAAAAGTCAATATGGAGCGGGCCATGCTGTCCGGTCTTTTTGCTCTTGGCGTATACGGACTGGGAATACATTTATTTACAACACGCATACAATCTATTGATCGCTCAAAATTAACCTCGATCCTCTTTGGATATGACATGAAACGGTTATTGTTTACCTATGTCATTTTCTCTGTGATCACTGGATATTTTCAAAACAAATTTATTTTTCTTTCAGGTGGACAATTGATCATTACGTTGTTTTCTTTCAAATGGGTCTTGTTGATGTTTTTAGTAATTCGAGCACGATTGGTAAATGAATACCGTTGGATTCTTGCACTGATTATATCAGCTGAGATTTTGCTGAGTTTTGCCGGGTACTGGGCCGCTTTCAAAGATTATGTTTTGGTATTGCTCGCGGGATTACTTTTTTTTATCCCTCGGATATCGATTCGAACAGCAGGATTGTCAATCATTATGGGGGCAGTCGTATTTAGTATTGCAGTTGTATGGAGTTACAGTAAAACCGAGTACCGGGCGTACTTAACTGAAGGAGAGCGTACCCAAGTTGTAGTAAGAGAAGATCAGTCGGAAAATCTCGAACGTTTCTGGCAGATTGCTTCCCGTGATTTTTCATCTGACCAATTTGCAGTAAGTTTTTCCAAAGGAGTAGAAAATCTATTTTTCCGTGTCTCGTATATCGAGTTTCTTGCATTGGCACAGCATCAGGTGCCTGTATTTCTGCCTCATGAAAACGGGCGACTATTCATGCAGGCGCTTGAACACGTATTTAAACCACGCATTTTATTTCCTGATAAAAAACCCATTTACGATTCTGAACTTACCTCAAAATATACAGGTGTACGATTTGCAGGTGCAGAACAGGGCACCTCGTTTTCTTTAGGCACCGTAGCTGAGAGCTATGTTGATTTTGGGAGCATATATATGTTTGTACCTCTACTTTTATTCGGTTGCTGGATAGGGTGGCTATACCGAAATTTTATTGTCAAAGGGTATTCAATAGTGTGGGGAATGTGTCTTACTGCTCCTTTGTTTCAATTTTCTTGGAGTTTTCCAGTCCCTACTTCAAAACTTTTGGGTTGGTCCATCATGTACTTTATAGTCTATACCCTGGTAAATCGTTACGGCCTTCGTTATATAGACAATTGGCTCCAGAAATCTAAATCATGAGTCGCCAGCAACAGATACGATTCGTTTACCGTAGGCCCATAAAGGGTTTTTATAGTATTGAACGGGTCTTTGCGTTGATTAAAAAAGAAGAGGATCAATCAGGAACCCACGACATCGTGCTGCCTTTCAATAGCAACGGGTTGATTTCGATTGTGCTAAATATACTTTGGTTGATGCGTTATAGGAAAGGAGTATTTCACGTGACTGGCCATGCCCATTATGCTGTATTGGGATTACCTCCCAAGCGGACCATATTAACCATTCACGATTTAGGTTTTCTTGACTCCAATTATGGAATAAAAAGGTGGCTACTAAAACTAATTTTTTTACAACTTCCTTTAAAGCGGGTTGCAATCCTTACCACCATATCAGAAAAGACAAAACAGGAAATCATGAAGCATACTGGATGTGCTTCGGATCGTATTTTGGTTGTGCCAAATCCTGCCGATCCCGGATTGTTTCTTTCCAGAAAGCCGTTCAATGCTATAGAACCGCGAATACTTTTTTTAGGAACAAAATCTAATAAAAATCTTGAACGGTCAATTGCTGCATTAGCAGGGCTCCCATTGCATTTACGAATTATTGGCGAACTGGAAGGGCAGCAAGAAGAATTACTCATCAAGTTTAAGATCAATTATTCCAATGTTACTGGATTGAGTGATCAGGATCTTTGGAGTGAATACGATCAATGCGATTTGGTTTTATTTCCTTCCTTATATGAAGGATTTGGTTTACCCATCATTGAGGCGTTTCAATCGGGGAAGCCAATTGTGACGAGTTCGATCGAGCCCATGAAAAGTCTTTCTGGTGGCGCAGCCTATCTGACAGATCCATCATCAATCAAGTCCATTCGTCAATCGGTATTGACTGCAATCCAGGATGGTTCCGAAAGGACTTCAAAAATTGAAAGGGGAAAAGCAATTGCTGCACTGTTTGATCCATCCGGTATAAGAGCAACATATCGTCAACTTTGGAATCAGCTTTTATGTGTGGAATAGCAGGCATATTTCATACCAGTCGTATTCATGATGTGCCAGAACGATTAGCTCGGATGTCTGATGCAATAGCGCATCGAGGTCCAGATGCAAAAGGAGAGTATGTTGATTCTTTCGTTGCGCTGGCACACCGGCGACTCTCCATCATTGATCCCTCACCTTCAGCGGATCAACCCATGCACGATGCATCAGGGCGATACGTAATACTGTTCAATGGCGAATTATATAATTATCGTGAACTGCAATCTCAGTTGAAAGAGTATCCCTACAGCACCCATACCGATACAGAAGTGATTTTAGCGGCATGGTCGAAATGGGGCGTAGGTGCAGTAAATCGTTTTGATGGAATTTTTGCGTTCGCCCTTTGGGATCAAGTCGAAGAGGCACTCTGGTTGGTAAGAGATAAGATGGGAGTTAAGCCGCTTTATTATTCAACGAGTGGAACTATTTTATCTTTTTCATCTGAAATCCGTTCGCTTTTGGCTGGGGGACTACTAACTGGACGGATCAATCGACAGGGCCTTTCAACGTATTTGCATTATCATTCACTCGGATATGGTACTTCCTTGATAAATGGAGTTGAGCAATTGGAAGCAGGCGCTTGGCTCAAGGTGACAAAAAGCGGGAGTGAGAAAAAAATATATTATCAATTATCTCCATCGGCAGCACATGCTTACCCAGATCGAGGCGAAGTTCATCGAAAAGTGCTTGACCTTCTGATGCACTCAGTTCAAAAGCGACTCATGAGTGATGTGCCCTTAGGAGCTTTTCTTTCAGGAGGTATTGATTCCTCTGCTGTTGTAGCGCTCATGTCGCTTGCAACCGACGCATCAGCTCACACATTTACCTTATCGATGGGTACAGAGGATAATGAAGACGAGCAATACGCTGAATTATTATCTGCAAACTACCGTACGAATCATCAGACAATACGTCTCGCGGAGGATGAAGTATTGCAATTGGTAAGGAAGGGATTGGACGCCATGGATAGTCCCACTGCCGACGGCATCAATACCTACATCCTCTCTTCTGCAGTTCGTGCTTCAGGGTTTAAAGTAGCATTGTCTGGTATGGGCGCAGATGAGCTATTTGCAGGGTATCCCGGATTTAAGGTTTTTGATGTACTGATGAAAAATAAAGCAGTTTTTGATGCAACCTATCCAATTCGAAAAGCAGCTTCCTTCTGTGCAAAACCATTTATGAAAAAAGAGAACCATAAATGGATTGATATACTAAACATGTCCTCTGTCCATATTGATCAGTTCTATCCGTTGTTTAGAAAAACAACCTCCACAGAGCACGTACAGGACTGGATGGGTAATGAAATGATGAAAATCCAACACGTTGATGGATTTGTCAATGGGATTCAAGATGCGGATCCATCCTGTCAATACAGTTTGGCCGAGCAGTACGGATACGCTCAATCCACGTTGTTGAGAGATGCTGATCAAATGGGGATGGCGGTAGGGTTAGAAATACGAGAGCCGTATTTTGATTCGGCTCTATGGGAATACCTGTTATCCATCCCCGGTTCATTGAAATTGAGCTACCCTCCAAAGCGACTGTTAACGGATGCACTATATCCGTTACTGCCAGCTGAATTAATAACACGAAATAAACGAGGATTTGTATTGCCATGGCAGAAATGGATGCAAGGAGAAATGAAAAGTTTTTGTGAAAAGGAAATTGCAGAATTCTCTGAACGCAATGCTGTTCAGGGTGCTGCCGTACTTCGCGATTGGAATGCGTTTAATCGCAATGATCCATCAGTTCGATGGATTCATATTTGGCAGTTGGTGGTATTGAATACCTGGTTAAAGAAAATGCAGCTTGATATCTAAGCGAAAAATACTTGTGTTTTGCGATTGGTATAAGCCTGCATTTAGAGCAGGCGGACCCATTCGTTCGATTGTGAATCTCGTGGAACGTTATGCTGAGGAATATGATTTTTATGTATACACCTCTTCATCCGATCTGGGAGGTAATTCCATAGTAGCATCAGAAGAATGTGAAATTTGGCACCGCAGGTACAATTGCACCATTCGTTATTATGCTGCAGGCACTATGTCGTTAACCAAGGCACGTCGTATCATCAGTGATGTGCAGCCTGATCTGATTTACCTCAACAGCATGTTTTCCAACATGTTTTTTCCTCTTATGGCAGGGTATCGGACAGGCAAAGTCATTATGGCGCCACGAGGTATGCTGCGACCATCTGCCCTGTCGTATAAGCCAATAAAAAAATGGATCTATCTCTATCTGCTTCGTTTGTTGGGCATACATCAATCGATCAGATTTCATGCAACATCAGTGGAGGAAGTTCATTGGATACGCAAGGTCTTTCCATCAGCCAATGAAATTTGTGTGGCACCCAACATTCCTTTTCCTCTTCCTCAATCGTTGCCTAGTATTGAAAAAACATCCGGTCATTTGCGTGCCATCGTCGTTGGTCGCATGCAGTCCATAAAAAACATTCATAAGGTATTGGAATACGTAAATGCATTAAATGGTCGGATTGAACTTGAAATTGTAACTACTTCCGATGATGAGAGATACCGACAAAAAATCTGTTCCATGATTGATGTGCTAAGGAATCGGGGTATACAAGTCAAATTAGTTGAAAATTGCCCACCCGAGCAAGTACATGAAAAACTCAAGCAAGCGCATCTTTTTGTATTACCGTCTCGTGGAGAAAGTTTTTGTCATGCGATTTTTGAAGCACTTGCTTGTGGTTGTCCGGTACTCATCAGCGATCAAACTCCATGGAGGGAATTGTCATCACGATTTGCGGGGTTTGACTTAGCGTTGCGAGAAGAGAAAATATGGATTGAAAAACTTCAGTTTTTTGTTGAAATGGGCAATAGTGAATGGCAATCTTACCGGGAAGGGGCCAGGAATAAAGCGGAAGAGTACTTGAAATCCTCTGATTTGGACGTTAAATACAGATTGCTTTTTGAAAATATGGGTTAATTTCAGCCACCTTATCGAACATGACAACCAATCTTACCCATTACGATGCTCAGAACAAAGACTATGCAAGAGGTATAGGAGCTTCTAAATTCAAGCAGGTGCTATGGTTTTTATGCAGTGTAATTTTTGTTCGAAACCCGATTCATCCTTTCAATTTTATACGAAAGGGCATATTGGAGTTATTTGGAGCAACAATAGGAGAGGGCACCATTATTCGTCCCGGTGTGCAAATCAAGTACCCTTGGAAGCTGAGAATTGGTCGCTATGCCTGGATCGGTGAGCACAGTTGGATCGACAATTTAGATTATGTAACCATCGGAGATTTTGCCTGTTTGTCACAAGGCGCGATGCTGTGTACAGGCAATCACAATTATAATTCACCTCATTTTGATTTGATGATGCGTCCCATTGTTTTGGAAAACGGCGTATGGATTGCCGCGCGATCGGTAGTTTGTCCCGGTGTCACTGCCCGATCTCATTCCATGTTGACAGTGGGATCGGTAGCTACAAGTGATCTTGAGGCTTACGGCGTTTATCAGGGTAATCCTGCACAATGGAAAAGAAATAGGAATGAGGAGGCGCGTCCATGAAAGTAACCATCATTACGGTGTCTTACAATGCGGCTGCAACCATAGCCGATACCCTGTCGAGCGTCGCTTTTCAGTCGTATCGCAACATTGAACACATATTAATTGATGGAGGATCGACAGACTCCACCATGGAGATTGCCTCACGGTATCCTCATTTGAAGCATGTTGTTTCTGAGAAAGACAATGGGATCTATGATGCAATGAACAAAGGTCTGCAATTGGCGACAGGCGACATTATCGGTATTCTTAATGGAGACGATTTTTATACCAGTGCTGGAATCATAGAAAAGGTGGTTAAACGATTTGAACATCCTGATATGGATGCTTTGTATGGTGATTTGGTTTATGTGAATGAAACGTATACTCGGATTACGCGCACCTGGAAGGCAGGGGAGTATGATCCACAAAAATTTTACCGTGGATGGATGGCGCCTCATCCAACGCTATTTGTCCGCAAGTGGGTATACGATCAGTACGGACATTACGAAGCTTCGCTGCGCTATGCAGCGGACTATGAAATCATGTTACGATTTATGCTCAAGTATAAGATCCGATGTGGATACCTGCCTGAAACCATGGTCATTATGAAACGAGGTGGGAAGAGCAATGCCTCTCTTATGAATCGGATTTTGATCAATCGAGAGGATCGCAATGCATGGCGAATCTGTGGTTTGAGGCCTCACCTTTTTACGCTAATTTTGAAGCCATTGAGTAAAATTTCACAATTCATCAACCTATGAGTAAGGTAGCATTGGTAACTGGCGTAAACGGTCAGGATGGCGCTTATCTCACCGAACTTCTTCTGGAAAAGGGATATACCGTACATGGCATCAAAAGAAGATCGTCTTTATTCAACACGGCGCGTATTGATCATTTGTATCAGGATCCGCATGAGAAGGGCGTTCGACTCAAATTGCATTACGGTGATCTTACGGATTCAACCAATCTGATTCGAATCATACAGGAAACCCAGCCCGATGAAATTTATAACCTGGCTGCCATGAGTCACGTTAAAGTGAGTTTTGACACGCCGGAGTATACTGCTAATGCTGATGGAATTGGAACACTTCGTATACTGGAGGCAGTTCGATTGTTGGGATTGACTCAAAAAACAAAAGTTTATCAGGCTTCTACATCAGAGCTCTATGGTTTAGTTCAGGAAGTGCCTCAAAAAGAGACTACTCCATTTTACCCACGTTCACCTTATGCGGTAGCAAAGTTGTATGCGTATTGGATTACGGTCAATTACCGTGAAGCATATAACATGTATGCTGTGAATGGTATTTTATTCAATCATGAAAGTCCCCTTCGCGGTGAAACGTTTG
>JAFMES010000146.1 GCA_017856605.1 Chitinophagaceae bacterium | reverse complement strand
GAAAGCCTGCTGAAACAGTGCTTTCGCCTTTTTAATTTGGGTACCAATTTTGGGAAGGTAGGTTAACTTTAAGGGCGTGCCATATTTGTCAATAATGGCTTTAAGGTCAACTCCGTTAAAATATAAATTACCCTCTTTAGTATCAAAACCTTCTTGCGGAAAGTAAAAGGTTTGTTTGACCAGATCCGTATAGGTATTGCTCATCCTAAGCTTATCCCTTGACAGCGTTTACAAGTTGCTTGAAGCTTTCCGGATTGTTCATGGCCATATCGGCAAGTACCTTTCTGTCCAACTCAATTCCTTTGGTCTTCAACTTATTGATGAACTCAGAATAAGTCAATCCTTCTTCGCGTACAGCCGCATTGATACGGACAATCCACAGGCTGCGGTAGTCGCGTTTTTTCAGTTTACGGCCTACATAACTGTAGGTCAATCCTTTTTCAAGGACGTTTTTCGCTACGGTGTATACATTTTTTCTTTTACCGTAAAAGCCTTTGGCTTGTTTTAGGATTCGTTTACGACGCGCCCTAGAGGCAACGGCATTCTTTGAACGTGGCATATGTAAATGAGTTTAAATTAAAAGATGGGGGGCTTATTTTAGTCTCAGCAAACGCTTGACGAAATCCAAGTTGGCTTGACCAACCTGACCGGTTATTCGGAGTGCGCGTTTACGTTTGGTGGACTTTTTAGTAAGCAAGTGGCCCCTGGTGGGCTTTCTGAAGGTGATTTTTCCTGAGCCAGTGACTTTGAAGGTCTTTTTGGCCCTGGAATGGGTCTTAACCTTTGGCATATGTTCTTTTTTACGTTACCCCTACTGGTGTCTTCGAACAGACGAAGCGCTTTTGGAACCATTTGGGAATACCCCCTGATTTTTAGTCAGGGAGTGCAAAATTAGGGAAAAATGACTAAAAATGCCAAAAATTGACTTAAGGGGACTTTGACGTCCATTCGTTATTCTTACTGTCATAATCTGGAAAAACATGATCAGGATCAATGGTTACCCGCTTCAATTTATCCTTAGTGGGCAATTTGATGCGATGGGTAATTTGATTTTGCCATATTTCAACTGGAGTTTTGATTCTGCCGATGGTTCCATTTTGGGTTTCATATTCTAATATGACCGGCATTGCCATTTTCTCCAGGTTCGTGATGCTTACAATTGCCCCTTTGTCACTGTCCCCTTCTACGTACTCTACCTGAGTTACTGCTTGATCCAGTCGCCATTTTTCTATAAACATGCCTCTCCAGAACCACCCCAGATCTTCTCCTACGCTATTTTCAATGCTTCGGAAGAAATCCCATGGTGATGGATGTTTATACGACCAGTCTCGGATGTATTTTCTAAAAGCAGCATCGAAAAGCGATTGACCCACGATATGCTCTCTCAAAATTCGTAATGCATATCCTGGCTTATAATAGACCATAAGCCCGATATTGTATTCTTTTAACGCATCTGGTTGTTTAAGCAAAGTTTCAGAACTATCGTCAAACATATAACTTGTCATCTCATGAGCACTTTCATAGGGGTGATGGTATTCCCCTTTATTGAATTGGCTCGTTGATATTTCATTGATGAAGGTGTTGAAGCCTTCATCCATCCATCCATATTTTCGTTCATTGCTTCCTACGATCATTGGAAACCAGGTATGCCCTAATTCGTGATCGGTTACTCCCCACAATGCCTCTTCTTTTGCATCTGCTTCACAGAAAACTATACCGGGATACTCCATCCCTCCTAAGTTGCCTGCAACATTGGTAGCAATGGGATAGGGATATTCCAGCCACTGTTTTGAATAATGCTCAATGCTGGCTTTAACATATTCGGTGCTGCGTGACCATCCTTTTCTTCCATCAGAACTTGGAGGATAAACGGATTGAGCCAATGCTTTTTTCCCACTGGGTAAATTAATTCTGGCTGCATCCCAAATAAAGGATTTTGAAGATCCCCAAGCAAAGTCACGGGCATTTGTGATTTTATACTTCCAGGTCAATAATTTTTTGGATGGACGTGAATCTGGTTTTCGAATTTCACTTTTACCTCGGATGATTACCGTTGAGTCTGTTAGAAACGCTTTTTGATAGTTTTTAAGTTGATCAGGTGTCATCACTTCAGATGGATTGATTAGATCACCTGAAGCAACAACAATATGATTTGCAGGAGCCGTTATAGAAACATCAAAATTGCCATATTCCAGATAGAACTCACCAGCGCCTAAATAAGGGAGTGTATTCCATCCTTGAAGGTCGTCAAACACACAGATCCTGGGATACCATTGTGCTATGGAGTAAATTTTACCGTCTTCATCATGTAAAATTCCCATTCGGTCTGCGCCATAGTCCGGTATACGAAATTGGTATTGAATTTTAATGGAGATTTTATCTCCTGCACCACGAAGCGGTCGAGGTAATTCTACGCGCATCCGCGTATCGGAAATCTGATGCTCGAGGGGCACTTCCGCGGGATTGCTGGAGTTCCCTTGAAGCTGTATTGATTTAATTTCAAATCCTCCTTTAAAATCATTGGCTGCATTACCATACCGACTCCTCCCTCCTACTGGAAGTTTGGAGAATCCCCTTGACTGTGGATTAAACAGGTTCTGATCCAATTGAAACCAAAGAAAAGAAAGAGTGTGGGGACTATTATTTGTGTAAGTAATGATTAGGGATGCGCTTATTTGATCATTTTCATCATCCAAGGTGGCAGAGATGGAATAATCTGCTCTATTTTGCCAATAATCCGGTCCAGGTTCTCCATTTCCGGATCGAATGGTGTTGCCATAATGAGGGTAAAAGAGTGGATTAAATAAAGCATGTGCGTCGTAGGCTGAGGTTTGACTATAACTGATGGTCAAGAGTCCCATTGTAAAAACAATAAAACTTATAATTTTTTTCATGGCATGTAGTTAAATTAAGTAATACTATAATAAAGAGTCCAGTAATTCCTTTGATCGTTTTTTAATCAGTACATCTTCCATTGTCTTGGTTGGAAGTTTCATCTGAACTTGCAATAACTCAATGGCTTCCCTTGGCCTACCCATCGTTTTGTAAAGCATAGAAAGATCGTAGTTGTTTGCCAAAAAGTTGGGAGACCGTTTCCTGACTTCCTGAAGTAATTCAAGTGCAGTTTCTTTAGATGCATTGGGTAAACCTCCGAAAACAATTTTCATTGCTGCGCGTGCCGCGGGATTCAACGCAGCTACTTCCATGTTCCATTTTCCTAATAGATGCATGGCTTTTACATTTTGCGGATCGATGATTAATGCATAGTCTGCATCCTCTTTTATAGCTTTGGTCAGCGCGGCTTTTTCTTTAACAGAAACAAATTCAATCTGCTTACCCATCAACAAAGCCCTTGCATAAAAACAGTTTGCGTTCAGCGAATCCAAAGAAAAACCATAAAGTACTTCTTGTTGGGCACTATCCAAGAACTTCTTCTTTTCAACTTCAATCGATACTTCATCAGCATACATCACATACAATTCAGCAATTCGTACAACTGCATCGATGTCTTTGGGGTGCTGTCGTTTGTATTCCTGATATGCAGCAATTGCTTGAAGGGTTTTATATTGACGCTCATAGGATTTAGCCTCTTCCAGGAGGGTGGAGGGTTGTGCGAATGCCAGTGTGGAAATCAGTAAAACATGAATTGAAAATAAAAGTTGTTTCATCAGGAACGGTTTTTCATTGTGTAAACTCCAACTTTTCCTGAAAAATTTACGATGGGGGCATTCAATTTCTCGATAGTGATGGCCACTGAACTAATGTGCCTAAATTGATTGAACAAAGCAGCAATAATTCGATCAGACAATGTTTCCAATAATTGTTCGGTTATAGAAAATTCTTTCTTTAACGTCGCATAGACTTCCTCATAATCTACAGAATCGGATAATTCATTAACTATCTGGTCCTCCACTTCTATTTTGACTGATAATTGAAATTCATTTCCAATTACCTGTTCAAGTTTATGAACGCCATGGTAGCCAAAGAGTCGAATATCATTGAGTAGTATTTGTCTCATACACCACCAAAAAAGATGTACGCCATTAAAATTGCAGTTATAATACCTACCAGATCCGCAAGCAGCATACTGGGTATTGAATACCGGGTATTTTTAACCCCTACAGAGCCAAAATAAACTGCTACAACATAAAAGGTAGTATCACTTGTTCCCTGAAAAATAGCGGAGAGTCGACCAGAAAACGAATCTGCTCCATAGGTATTCATTGTATCAATCATCATGGCTCGAGCTCCGCTTCCACTCAAAGGTTTCATGAGAGCAGTAGGGAGAGCAGATACAAATTGAGTATCCCACCCAATGGTGGCAAAAGCAAATTGCATTCCCGAAACCAAGTGATCAAACACTCCAGAGGAGCGAAGTGCTCCGATTGCAACCAGCATGGCTACCAGATACGGAATAATTTTTATGGCTACTTCAAACCCCCCTTTAGCGCCATCCACAAATGACTCAAATAAGTTTATCTTTTTAACATAGCCTCCGAGGAGAAAAACCAGAAAGATGAGTAGGATTAAGCCATTGCTTAAGGTGTTGGAAAAGGATTCTATTCCTTTTTGGTCCAGACTCATTTTAAGAAAAGTAATGAGTCCCCCCACCCCTGCTGCGATGCATACCATCCAGCTGAGTACAACAGGTTGCAGGAGGTTAATTTTTTGTCGAATAGAAACGATCATGAGCGCTGCAAGGGTAGCCACAAGCGTAGTAATCATGCAAGGAATAAAAATATCGGTTGGATTAGCCGCTGGTGGAACCACTGCTGCTCTCATTGCGATGATGCTGATAGGAATCAGTGTTAAACCAGATGCATGAAGCGCCAAAAACATAATTTGAGCATTACTGGCTCTGTCTTTATCAGGGTTCAAGGATTGAAGGCTCTCCATGGCTTTCAATCCAAAAGGAGTTGCTGCATTATCTAAACCAAGAAGATTTGCTGAAAAGTTCATCATCATATGGCCATAGGCCGGGTGTCGCTTTGGCACTTCCGGGAAGAGGCGACTAAAAAAAGGCTCTACTAACCGAGATAAGAACCGAATGGCTCCTGCTTTTTCTCCAATACCCATAAACCCCAGAAAAAGGGTCATGACCCCAATTAACTTAAAAGAAATGTCCACGCTATCGGATGCCGATTTGAAAATTCCGTCTGTCAGGGTCTTAAAAATAGCGCCGTCACCTGTAGTAATCCAATGCAAAAATGCCGTTACGAAGGCGATGATGAAAAAAAAGAACCAAATGTAATGTAGGCTCATATGTATCTTTGCCACTCAATTTTTTCGAAATGGCGTTACAGGCGGGAATTGTTGGTCTTCCAAATGTAGGAAAATCAACTTTATTTAATGCACTCAGCAATGCAAAAGCACAGGCTGCAAATTTTCCATTTTGCACCATTGAACCC
>JAFMES010000145.1 GCA_017856605.1 Chitinophagaceae bacterium | reverse complement strand
AGACCGGGTCGGGCACACAGAGCAATATGAATGTGAATGAAGTGGTGGCATACCGGGGGCATGTACTTAAAGGAGGTGAGTTAAGTGATAAAGAAAAATTCTTGCATCCAAACGATGATGTGAATAAGTCGCAATCCTCCAACGATACCTTTCCAACTGCCATGCACATTGCTGCTTATAAAATGCTGTTGGAAATCACACTACCAGGCATTGAAAAGTTGCGTGCAACACTGGCCGCAAAAAGTGCTGCATTCATGCACGTTGTAAAAATTGGTAGAACGCATTTCATGGATGCTACTCCCCTAACATTGGGACAAGAATTCAGCGGATACGTTTCTCAGTTGGATCACGGCATTAAAGCCATTCGCAATACCCTTCCCCATCTTTCAGAACTTGCTTTAGGAGGCACTGCCGTTGGCACGGGCATCAATACCCCTGATGGTTACGCAGAGCAAGTTGCAAAACACATCGCTCAGTTGACCGGATTGCCGTTCATAACGGCTCAAAATAAATTCGAAGCGTTAGCCGCTCATGATGCTATAGTTGAAGCACACGGAGCACTGAAGACAATTGCGGTGAGCTTGATGAAAATTGCAAACGATATCCGCATGCTCTCTTCCGGACCTCGGAGCGGTATTGGAGAAATTTTCATCCCCGATAATGAACCCGGATCATCAATCATGCCCGGCAAAGTGAATCCAACTCAATGCGAAGCACTAACTATGATTGCTGCGCAGGTCCTTGGTAACGATGTTGCTATCAATGTGGGTGGGGCAAATGGACATTTTGAGTTGAACGTTTTCAAGCCAATGATGATCTATAATTTCCTGCATAGTGCACGCCTGATTGGTGATGGATGCGTAAGCTTCAACGATAAATGTGCCGTTGGAATTGAGCCCTTATACGATAACATCGATAAGCACCTGAATAACTCTCTCATGCTGGTCACAGCATTGAACACCAAGATTGGCTATTACAAAGCAGCAGAAATTGCCCAAAAAGCACATCGCGAAGGAACAACGCTAAAAGAAATGGCAGTGAAACTAGGCTATCTGAGTGCAGAAGAATTTGATGCCTGGGTGGTTCCCGGAGACATGGTAGGAAAAATCAACTGATCTACCCCAGATCAATTTCTGTATTGTCGCCTATATTCAAGGTTCGGGTTTCTCCTTTGATCACGGTATCCGATCCAATCAGCGAATCGTGCAGTACCACATCGTAGAGTTTTGAAAAAGCACCGATGATGGAATTTTTCACAACAGAGTAATCAATGATGGTCTTTTCACCGATGGTGACATTGGGACCAATGATCGCATTCTGAATGGTGCATCCTGGAGCAATGCTTACAGGTGGAATGATGATGGTGTTTTCAAAACTGTGTTCTGCTGAAATAGTACCGCCCCATTTTTTTAGAAGCGTAGCATTACTCTCCAACAGGGTTTCCATTTTACCGCAATCAAACCAGTTGGAAACTTTCATCGTAGTGAACTGCGTACCACTGTGCACCATGCAATCAAGCGCAGAGGTTAGTCCGCATTCACCATCCTTTTTTTCTTCACCATGCATCAGCTGTTCAAGACAACTGAACAGCAAATTGGTTTCTGCAATTTTATAGATTCCTACTAACGCACTGTTGGTCTTGGGAATGTGCGGCTTCTCTACGAGTTTGGTAACAACGCCCGACTCATCTGTTTCTGCTACTCCAAAATCGCGTGGATCATCCACTTTCTTAACGCAGAGCACAGATCCTGCGTGATTGACCATCTCCGATACATTGTATTCACAAATGGTATCCCCCAATGCAATGATGACCTCATCATTACTCACCCATTCCCTGCAGAGATAAACAGCATGACCTAACCCTTTTCGCTCGTTTTGGTGAACGATGGTGATGTCCACATGCGGGTAATGCGTTTTTGCAAAATCACTGATCTTATCTCCTAAATAGCCAACCACAAGAGCAAATTGATTTACTCCTGCCTCAATGAGCTGATCCATGATGATGCTCAGTACAGTTTTACCTGCAAGAGGAATCAAGGCCTTGGGCTGCGTATAGGTATGGGGTCTCAGTTTCGTTCCCGCTCCCGCAACGGGGATAATTGCTTTCATTGATGATCGGTTTAACGCTGACTGGCAATCAGCAGGTTGAGATCAGTGAATTTTAAATTGAACCGCTGGCTCAAATGAAAATTGGTGAGTGAACCCTTGAACAGATAAATCCCGTTACGGATGTTCAATTGCTGCCACACCAGTTGTTCAATGCCTCCCTCATCGCCGATCTTCATCAACAAAGGCATCAGTACGTTGCTGATGGCTTGCGATGCAGTCCGTGCAAATCCGGAAGGGATATTGGGAACGCCATAGTGAATGACGCCATATTTGTTAACTATCGGTTTTTGATGAGAAGTGACTTCAGATGTTTCAAAGCAGCCACCGCGATCAATACTTACATCCACAATAACGCTGCCTGGTCGCATCATCGATACCATTTCTTCAGAAACTACAACAGGAGTACGACCGCCGCTGGAGGTAAGTGCCCCTACTGCCACATCACAGGTTTTGAGCTGCTTAGAGAGAATCTTGGGCTCCAAGGCGGATGTCCACAACCGCACTCCCATATTATTTTGAAGTCGCTTTAATTTATAAATATTGTTATCAAAAATTTTTACACTGGCTCCCATGGCCAATGCAGTTCTTGCTGCATATTCTCCTACAATTCCAGCTCCTATGATAACAACCTTAGTAGGAGGAATTCCAGAGATGCCTCCCAGTAAAACACCTCTTCCGCTGTTGGAACTTCCCAGGTATTGTCCCGCTATCAGCATCACCGCACTGCCTGCGATTTCACTCATGCTGCGAACAATGGGATTGTTACCGGACTCGTCCTTCAAATTTTCAAACGAGAGTGCAGTAATTTTCTTTTCCATCATCTTTTCCAGGATATGCGTTTTCATCACTGGTAGATGAATGGGAGAAATAATGGTTTGTCCAACCGACAACAGGGGCAATTCTTCTTCTGAGACGGGTGCCGATTTGATAATGAGTTCGTTTTTGAATACCTCTTTTTTATCCAAAACAATTTCTGCACCTGCTTCAGCATAATCCTTATCCGAAAAATGGGAACCCTCCCCTGCTTTTTGTTCTACCGAAACAACATGCCCATTATTGGTGAGCACACCAACCGCATCCGGTGTTAGTGCAATTCTGTTTTCCTGAAATGCAGTTTCCCGAGGTATTCCAATCCGTAACGATGAAGAAGAAGGACGAATATCGAGGGTTTCCTCCAGCGGTTCATAACTGATCCCGGTACTTATGAATGGTTTCCGTTGGGCCATAGTAACAATCGAAATACAAGTTAACCATTTTTTTGGTTAAATACCCTGATTAAGCGCTGATCCACACCAGCATGGTGCAACTGAACGAAAAGATAATTTTCAGGAAAAATTTGGATCACTTTTTCAGGCCATTCCACAAGACAGATATCACCGCTGAATAAGTTTTCTTCAACTCCTGCATCGACGGCTTCAGCAATGCTGGATAGTCGGTATAAATCCATGTGTATAATCCGATCTGCAGTGGTGGTATGGTATACATTGATGATGGAAAAAGTGGGACTGCTTACGTTGTCCACCACCTGCAGCTGGCGACAAATCTCACGAATCAACGTTGTTTTTCCTGCTCCCAATTCACCGGAAAATGCGATAATACGCTCCGATTGAACAATAGGTAATAATGCAGCAACCACTTCATTCAATTCATCCATCCCATAGTGCCGTTCGTAACGCTCCATATTCCACGAAGATAATTTAATCAGTAAATTCGTACTATGGAAACGGTTAAATGGAAAGTGGAAGGGATGACCTGTGCCAATTGTGCGCTGACCATCAACAAATACCTGGATCGGCAAGGGATGCATAACATTCGTGTAAATCCCATTGATGCGGAAGTCTCCTTTGAAATGGTAGAAGGTTCTCAAAAAAAAGAACTGATCAAGGGAATTAACGACTTAGGGTATGCTGTTATAGGAGATGCTGCCAGTGGCACCCAACGCCGTCGTTTTCTTTCTACGCAACAGCAACGGCTATTGTTCTGTCTTCCGTTTACGCTGATCCTCATGCTCCACATGTTGGAAAGCTGGATTCATTTGCATTGGCTCATGAACCCCTGGCTACAATTAGCACTTTGTCTTCCCGTTTACCTAGTTGGTATGTCGTTTTTTGGCAAAAGCGCATACAAGAGTCTGCGAAACGGAATTCCCAACATGAATGTGTTGATTACCATTGGTGCGACTGCTGCTTTTGTGTATAGCCTGATTGGAACGTTGATGGGACAGGGTGAGCAATATTTATTTTACGAAACAGCAGCTACGATTATTACCCTGGTGTTTTTTGGAAATTACCTTGAAGATGCCTCCATGCAATCAACCCAAAGAGCACTCAAATTGCTGATTAAGTCGCAAAAGGTCATGGCCAACATGATTGCATTTGACGAACAACATCAGGAAGTGATTCTTCCAATCGAAAATACTCAGCTAAAAGTAGGTGACTTGATCTTAGTACGAAGCGGTGAACAAGTTCCTATCGATTGCAAGATTCTCTGGGGAGATGCGCATGTTAATGAAGCCTTGCTTACAGGAGAAAGTCTTCCTGTACACAAGGTAGCAAAAGATAAACTCATTGGCGGGAGTATTGTAGAGTCAGGTTCAGTGAAAGCACAAGTTTCTGCTGTTGGAGACGATACGGTTTTGTCGGGAATTCTGAATATGGTCAAACAGGCACAAGGTGAAAAACCACCCATCCAAGATCTGGCGGATAAGATCAGTGCCATTTTTGTTCCCGTGGTTGTGGGTATAGCCCTGCTCAGTTTTGCAGGAAATTACATCTACTTGAGTGGCAAACCTGAAGTGACTTCCGTTTTTACTGAATCACTCATGCGCAGCATTGCCATCCTGGTAATTGCTTGTCCCTGTGCAATGGGACTTGCTACTCCTGCGGCTATCGCAGTGGGACTAGGAAGGGCGGCTCGCAACGGCATCCTGTTTCGAAATGCAACCAGTCTTGAAAATTTTAAACACATCCGTCAAATCGTATTCGACAAAACAGGAACCCTGACTACCGGCGCATTCAAATTAGCAGAGTACAAAATAATGGATACTCCTGAAGATGAATGGAAACGCATCGTTTTCTCATTGGAAAAATATTCCAATCATCCTATCGCTCAATGTGTTGCCGCAAGCTTCAAAACCAATGATGAAATCCGATGGAAAACCATTGAGGAAGTGAAAGGAATAGGAATGAATGGAGTTGATCGTGAGGGTAATTCATATTGGGCAGGTTCATTCAAATTAGTGAATGGCAAAACCAATGAACATCAACACAATGTTTATATACTGAAAAATGAACAGCTTATCGGATGGATCGATGTGGAAGATGAAATTCGTCCAGAAGCAGCAGGAGTGATTGCGGCCCTCAAGGCAAAGGGACTTAAAACCATTTTGCTGAG